>JBFIDI010000040.1:0-19852 GCA_041581405.1 Burkholderiaceae bacterium | reverse complement strand
GGTGAGCTCCTCCACGATCCGGCCCTGGTTCATGACGGCGAGCCGCCCGCACATGTAGGAGATGACCGCGAGGTTGTGGCTCACCACCACGTAGGTCAAGGCATGGTCGCGGCGCAGGTCCTCGAGCAGGTTCAGCACCTCGGCCTGCACCGAGGCGTCCAGCGCCGAGGTCGGTTCGTCGAGCAGCATGATCTGCGGCTCGAGGATCAGGGCCCGCGCGATCGCGATGCGCTGGCGTTGCCCGCCCGAGAGCTGGTGCGGATAACGGAACCGGAATCCCCGGCCCAGGCCGACTTCGTCGAGCGCGCGTTCGATGCGCGTTTCGGCGTCGCCGATGCCATGGATGGCCAGTGGCTCGGCCAGGATGCGGTCCACCGTCTGGCGCGGATGCAAGGAGCCGTACGGATCCTGGAACACCATCTGCACCAGCCGGCGGAACGGCTTGCTGCCCGGTGGCGGCAACGTCAAGCCGCTGCCTCCGACCAGCTGCACCGTGCCCGAGGCCAGCGGCGCCAGTCCGCAGATGGCGCGCAGCACGGTGGATTTGCCCGAGCCGGATTCCCCGACGATGCCGAAACTCTCGCCCGGATCGACCCGCAACGTCGTGTCGGCCACCGCGACGAAATGGTCGTAGACCACGCGCAGGTTCAGCGCATGCAGGCCGACCGATTCGACCTGCCGTGTATCGAGCGTGGGTTCGATTGTCATAGTGCCCACTCCGGCCGGCGGTCCAGCGTCGGCAGGGGGTGGCGGTCGTCCGCCAGTTTCGGCAGGCAGTTCAGCAGGCCGCGGGTATAGGGGTGCTTGGCGTCGGCCAGCGCGCCGGAGGACACCTCCTCGACGATCTTGCCGGCATACATCACCAGGATGCGGTCGCAGAAGGTCGACACCAGGCGCAGGTCGTGCGAGATGAACACCAGGCCCATGCCGCGGTCGGTCACCAGCTTGTCCATGATGGCCAGCACCTGCAACTGCACCGTCACGTCCAGCGCCGATGTCGGTTCGTCGGCGATCAGCAACTCGGGGTCGGCGATCAGCATCATCGCGATCATCGCGCGTTGGCCCATGCCGCCCGACACCTCGTGCGGATACAGCTTGTAGACGCGTTCCGGCTGGTCGATCTGCACCGCCGCCAGCGCCTCGACGGCCTTGTCGCGCGCCTCGCGCGCCGAGATGCGGCGATGCGCACGCAGCGTCTCCACGATCTGGTCGCCGATGGTCATGACCGGGTTGAGCGAGAACTTCGGATCCTGCAAGACCATGGCGATACGCCCGCCGCGCAGGTCGCGGCGGTCCCTGGCCGAGCAGGTGAGCAGGTCGGTGCCGTGGAACTCCAGCCGCTTGGCCGTGACCCGGCCTTCGGGCGCGGTCAGGCCCAGGATGGCGCGGCCGGTCTGCGACTTGCCGGAGCCGGACTCGCCGACGATGCCCAGTCGCTCGCGCCCGAGCGTGAACGACACGCCGCGCACGGCTTCGGTCCGGCCGCCGTCGCGGCTCGGAAAGGACACGCGCAGGTCCTCGACGACGAGCACCGGGCGCGGCAGCGGCACCGCGGACTTGAATGCCGGCTCGATCCGGTCGGTGTCATCGGGCAGGACCGGCTCCGCCGTCACATCGGGCGCCTGCGTTGGCGATGGGGGTGGCGCGTCGGCGTCTGCCACCGGTGGTGCGGGCTCGGATGCTGCCGTCTGAGCCGGCGCAGCTGCTTGCCATGTGTGTTCGGCCGGTACCGGGTCGGCTTGCGCCGCCGGCGGTTGCTCGGGCGGCTGCTCCGGAGGGGCCGACTGCGCAGCCGACGGGTCCGGGTGCTGCAGCAGCCCTTCCGGGTCCGCCTTCTCGACGCCCTTCTTGGCCAGCGCCTTGTCGATGATGCTCATGCCAGGCCTCCGCAGTCATGCGACGGTTGCTGCCCTGGCCGCGCCAGGGGCGGTTGCGCGTGCGCGCGGCGGTTGTGCGCTGCCGGGCTCATTTCACCCCCTTCGGATCGAGCGCGTCGCGCAGGCCGTCGCCGAGCAGGTTGAACGCCAGCGACACCAGGAAGATCGCCGCCCCGGGGGCTGCGGCCACCCACCACTGGTCGAGCACGTAGAGCCGGCCGTTGGCGATCAGCGCGCCCCATTCGGGCATCGGCGGCTGTGCGCCCAGGCCGAGGAAACCCAGGCCGGCGGCGGTCAGGATGATGCCGGCCATGTCCAGCGTGACCCGCACGATGACCGAGGACACGCACAGCGGCATGATGTGGCGCAGCACGATGCGCCAGGGCGAGGCGCCGATCAGCTGCACCGCGGCGATGTAGTCGGCCTGGCGGATGGTCAGCGTCTCGGCGCGCGCGATGCGGGCATACGGCGGCCAGGAGGTGATGGCGATCGCGATCACCGCGTTCTCGATGCCCGGCCCGAGGGCGGCGACAAAGGCCAGCGCCAGGATCAGGCGCGGAAACGCCAGGAAGATGTCGGTGATGCGCATCAGCGCGGCGTCGACCCAGCCGCCGGCGTAACCGGCCACGGTGCCGACGATCAGGCCGATCGGCGCGGCCAGCACCGCCACCAGCGCCACCACGTACAGCGTGACGCGCGAGCCGTGGATGATGCGCGACAGGATGTCGCGCCCCTGGTCGTCGGTGCCGAGCCAGTGCGTGCTCGAGGGCTCGAGCAGCCGCGTCGTGCGCAGGTCGCCTTCGTACGGCGAAAACGGCGCCAGCTGGTTGGCGAAGATCGCCACCAGCACCAGTGCCAGCACGATGCCCAGGCCGAGCATGGCCAGCCGGTTGCGTGCAAAGGTGCGCCAGGCGCCATAGGCACGGCCCAGCGATGCCTGGCGCCGCGATTGCGGTCGTTCGGACATCAGCCAGTCGTGCAGGCTTTCTTTCGGGGCGGATGCGGCGGGGCTGTTCATCGGGTACGGGTACGCGGGTCGAGCAGTTTGTAGAGCAGGTCCGACAGCAGGTTCAGTCCGATGAAGATCGAACCCACGACGATGGTGCCGCCGAGCACGGCGTTCATGTCGGCGTTCTGCAGCGAATTGGTGATGTACAGGCCCAGGCCGGGCCAGGCGAACACGGTCTCGGTGAGTACCGAGCCCTCGAGCAGGCCGGCATAGGACAGGGCCACGACGGTGACCAGCGGCACCATGGCGTTGCGCAAGGCATGGCGCCAGATGATGCGGGTCTCCGACAGTCCCTTGGCGCGCGCGGCGATCACGTATTCCTGCGCCAGTTCGTTGAGCATGAACGAACGCGTCATCCGGCTGATGTAGGCCAGCGAGAAATATCCGAGCAGGCTGGCCGGCAGGATCAGGTGCGACAACACGTTGCGGAACGCGTCCCACTGGCCCTGGCGCGCGGTGTCCAGCCGCAGGAAGCCGGTCTCCAGCGTGACCGAATATTCGTAGGCGACGTCGATGCGGCCCGGGCCGCCGACCCATCCGAGCCGGGCGTAGAACAACACCAGCCCCATCAGGCCGAGCCAGAAGATCGGCACCGAATACCCGATCAGGCCCATCACCCGCACGATCTGGTCGACCATGCCGCCGCGGCGCACGGCCGCCCAGACACCCAGCGGAATGCCGATGCCGGCGCCGATGATGATGCCCAGCGTGGCCAGCTCGATGGTGGCCGGGAAGGTGCGCTTGATGTCGGTCATCACCGGGTTGGAGGTCAGCACCGAGGTGCCGAAATCGCCGGTCGCGACCTTCTTCAGGTAGATGCCGAACTGTGTGTACAGGGGCTTGTTCAGCCCCATTTCCTCGCGCACCCGTTCCACCACGTGTTCCGGCGCACGGTCGCCGACGATGGCCAGCACCGGGTCGATCGGCATCACGCGGCCGATGAAAAAGGTGACCGCGAGCAGACCCAGGTAGGTCAATGCGATGACCCCCAGGAAGTTGACGCCACTCTTGATGGCGCCTGCCAAACGGGCGCCGCCCGGACGACCGGGCGGCGATTGCACTTCAGCGTTCAAACCGGAACCGTCAGGCGGGTCTTACTTGCTGACCTTGAACATGTAGGTCGCGTCCGACGTCGGGCCGATCTTGAAGTCCTTGACGTCGCTGCGGATCGCGGCCGTCTCGATCATCTGACCGATCATGACGAAGGGGCTGAC
Organism: Burkholderiaceae bacterium; assembly: GCA_041581405.1. Taxonomy (GTDB): domain Bacteria; phylum Pseudomonadota; class Gammaproteobacteria; order Burkholderiales; family Burkholderiaceae_C; genus CAISIP01. Next base: position 15,752 of record JBFIDI010000040.1, on the reverse strand, counting down.
CTTGCGGTGGTCGGCCTGCAGTTCCAGGTACATGGCCTTGCGCTTGTTGCCGTCGCGCTCGAGCACGGCCGCGTCGGCCTTCTTGGTCATCTCGGGGATGTCCCAGGCATTGCGCCAGGCCAGCGGCTTGGACTTGGCGTTGTCGCCGTTGTCCGGGTTGCGGGCGAAGGTGTCGGCATTGGTGTGCGGATCCCAGTAGTCGGCGCCCCACTGGCCGATGTAGATGTCATGCTGGCGCGCGCGGTACTTGGTCAGCGTCTGCTTGCCGTCGCCGGGCAGGATTTCCATCTCGATGCCGGCGCGCTTGAGCGTCTGCTGGATCGCCTCGGTCATGCCCTGGACCGGCTGCGTCGTGCGCATGTCGATGGTGATCTTGAAGCCGTTCGGATGGCCGGCCTTGGCCAGCAACGCCTTGGCCTTCTCGACGTCGAGCTTGTACGGCTTGTCGGTGCTGGCACCGAGCAGGCCCACCGGCAGGAAGTTCTGGTGCACGACCCCGATGTTCTTGATCATCGTGGCGCCGATCGCGTCGTAGTCGACCAGCCACTTGAAGGCTTCACGCACCTCGGGCTTGGACAGGATCGGGTGTTTCTGGTTCAGGCTGAAGTACCAGACCGTGCCCTTGGGCGTGGCCGTGGTCTTGATGTCCTTGTTGCTGGCCAGCGCGTCCAGGTCCTGCGGCTGCAGGTTGCGCGCGATGTCGGCGTCGCCTTTTTCCAGCATCAGGCGCTGCGTGGCCGCTTCCTTGACGTGGCGGTAGATGACACGCGTGAGTTTGGACTTCTCGCCCCAGTAGTTGTCGTTGCGCTCGAGCAGCACGACTTCATTGGCACGCCACTCGCGCAGTTTCATCGGGCCCGAGCCGGCATAGTTGGTCTTGAGCCAGCCATAACCCATGTCGCCGCCCGCCTCCTTGGACATCAGCAGCTTCTTGTCGACGATGGCCGCCACGTTGGCGGTCAGGCAGTTGTAGACGAAGGTCGGCGCGTAGGCCTGGTCGGTTTCGATCGTCAGGCTCAGCGGGCCGGTCTGCTTGATCTTGTCCTTGACGTTGTCCTTGGTCAGGCCGAACTGCGTCAGGATGAAGGCCGGCGTCTTGTCCAGCATGATCACGCGCTGCAGCGAATAGACCACGTCTTCGGCCGTCAGCGCATTGCCCGAGGCGAACTTGACGCCCGGGCGCAGTTCGAAGGTATAGGTCTTGCCGTCCGGGGATACCGACCACTTGGTGGCGACGTCGGCCACCAGCTTGGACGGGTCGTTGACGTCGTAACGCAGCAGGCGGTCGTAGGAATTGCCCATCACCTCGCCAGCCGAGATCTCGAACGCCTCGGCCGGGTCCATCGTGATGATGTCGTCGATGGCCCAGGTCACGACCAGCGTGTCCTTGGGCGTGGCGGCCAGCACGCTGGTCGCCGGAAGCGCAAACGCGGTCGCCACCGCCAGCGCCGCTGCGGAACGGATAAACATGGATTTCACGAATAGCTCCTTGGGGGAAAGATAGGGACCCGAACCTCGGGCGGGGATGTTATCGCACGGGATACGGGGACTGCCGTTGCAAGAACAGTGCCCGAAACGCCGCGGTTCGCATCCTCCCGACGGAACCGGTACGAGGCTGCGATTCTGGTCCTGTCGCCGGGCATGCGCCATCGGGGTTTACCAGTGGGTAAAAGTCGCAAAAATGAACGCCGCGGCGCTGCCGTGCCACCCGCGTGCAGGCATGCCCTGCATGCACCGGCCCGCGCCTTTCGGCAGTGCTTCGCACCGCGTCGGTGCCGGGCGTCACGGCTCCAGTTCGGTGCACGGGATGCCGGCTCAGCGCTGCCGCATCCGCACGAACCATTGCGCCAGCCGGTCCGCCCATCCCGCGCCGACCTGGCCCTGGCCCTGGCCCGGTTCCGTCGTCGTGGCGGCGGCGTTCGCCAGGTCGATCTCGCCGCCGCCGGGCCGGTACAGGCCGGAGAACATGTCCAGCGCGCGGCTGCGGACCATGCCGCGCAACGGGATGTGGGCCATCATGCCGTAGGTGGCCGCGCCGCCGCGGTCGGCCAGCGTCGGGTCGGCGCGCACGGCATCGACCGACGCGCGCAGGTCGCGCAGGTAGTCGTCGATCACCGCCAGGTGCTGCGCGGTGATCATCGCGTGCAGGCCGTCGGGTTTTTGCAGCCGGTTGATCTGCCAGCCGCGCAACTCCATCTGGTCGCCGACCGCAAAGATGTTGACCGCCTTGTCGCGCGCACCGTAGGCCAGCAGCGGACCGCAGGGGTCGCCGAGCACGCGCAGCTCGGGCATGGCCAGCACGCCGTCGCGCATGCGCGTGAACGCCTGCATGGTGCGCCGCGCCAGGTCCCGGTAGCCGGAGCGGCCGAAATACTGCAGCGCCGCCCAGGCCGCCGCGTAGGCGCCGCCGGGCCGGGTGCCGAGCAGCGCGGGCGACGCGAACACGCCGCCGGGCCAGTCGACGTCGACGAACATCTGGTGCTTGAGCAGGTCCATGCTGCGGTAGGTGATGGTCGACACGCCCTTGGACGCGTAGCCGTATTTGTGCAGGTCGGCCGAGATCGAGGTCACGCCGGGTACCCGGTAGTCCCAGGGCGGCAGTTCGATGCCGTTCATTTCCATGAAGGGCAGGATGAAGCCGCCCACGCAGGCGTCCACGTGCAGCGGCACCTTGCGCTCCTGGGCGATGCGCGCCATGGCCTCGACCGGATCGATCGTGCCGTGCGGGTATTCCGGTGCCGATGCCAGCACCATCACCGTGTTGCGGTTGATCAGCGCCCGCAGCCGCGACACGTCGGCGCGCAACTGCCCGTCCAGCTCCAGCCAGCGGATGCGCACGCCGAAATAGGCCGAGGCCTTGACCCAGGCCACGTGAGCGGTGCGCGGCAGCACCATTTCGGGCCGGCGCACGCCGCGCGTGGCGCGTGCCATGTCGCGGTAGGTCTTGACCGCCAGCAGGCAGCTCTCGGTCCCCCCGGAGGTGACGACGCCACACACCTCGGGCGGCCCGTGGTGCAGCGCGGCGGTGCTGGCGATGATGTCGCTCTCGAAACGCTTGAGGCTCTTGAACGCGGTCGGGTTGAGCCCGTTGCCGGACGCGAACATCTGCCAGGCCTGGCCCTGGAAGGCATGGTAGGGCTCGTCCAGGTAATAGACCAGGCTCCACAACCGGCCGTGCTTGTAGTCCGGATCGCCTGCGCCCATCTGCGCCAGGTCGGACAGGATCTGCTGCGTATCGCGTCCGCTGTCGGGCAACGTGCCGCTCATGCCGGTTCCGCCGTGGCTGCGGGCATGGCGCCCTCGCGCAGGCGCCGTGCCAGCAGCGCCGCCAGCAGGCTGGCCAGCAGCGCGGCCACGGCGATCGCCGACAGCGCCATGTCGAAGCTGCCGGTGGCCGCGACGATGGCGCCCGGCACCATGGAGCCGACGACGCCGCCGACGATCAGGCTGGTGCCGTTGTAGGTGCCGGTGGCCGCGCCCACGTCGACGTCGCCCGCCAGTTTCTGGATCGTCGCGTGTTCCTGCGCCTGGAATGCACTCTGGCAGAACACGGCCAGCGCGAACAGCGCGACCATCGGCACCAGCGATTGCGACGGGATCGCAAAGACCAGCGCGACCGCCGCGCCGGCGAAGCCGACGCTGGCCAGCAGCACCCGCCGCTGCAACCAGTCCCCCAGCCAGGCGATGGCCAGCGTGCCGACGACGCCGGCGCCGAACACGATGCTCAGCGGCCAGCCCAGCGCCGCGAAGTCGATGCCCTTGGCGCGCACGAAATAACTCGGCAGCCAGCCCAGGATGCCGAAGCCGCAGAACGCATTGAGCACGCCGATGCTCACGTACAGCCAGTAGTCGGGCCCGCCGCGGTAGATCCGGGGCGCGCCGGAAACCGTGCCGGGCGCCGGCTTGGTGTGATGCACGAACAGCAGCACCAGCGGCAAGGCGATGACCAGGCCGGCGGCGCCGACGATGACGAAGGCATTGCGCCAGCCCCAGGTCGCGATGATGGGAACGGTGATCAGCGCGCCGGTGGCCGTGGCCACGATGATGCCGACGTTCCAGATCGCATTGGCGCGTGCCCGTACCGCCTGCGGAAACTGGCGCGCGGTGATGACGCCCATCATCGGCACATGGACCGACTCGGCCAGGCCGAGCAGCAGCCGCAGCGCGACCAGCATCGCCAGCGAGCCGCCCAGCGGCCCCATGGCCATGCTGACGCACGAGAAGGCGATGATCACCAGCACCAGGCTGCGCTTGGCGCCGAATCGTTCGGCGGCGCCCGACAGCAGCAGTTGCGCCAGGCCGTAGCTGAGGAAAAACGCGCCCAGCAGGTACTGGCCGTATTCGCCGACCTGGCGGTCGCTCCAGTGCAGCTCCTGCGCCATGCGCGGCAGCGCGAACGCGATCACGTTGCGATCGAGGTAGTGCACGATGAAGGTGACCGCGAAGATCAGCGGCACGTGCCAGGGCAAGCGGGTCGAAGGGGTGTGGTCGCGCATGGAATCCGTCATGCCGGTGGCATGCCAGCACAGAGCATATATCCTTGCCGGCCGCCGCGCCGGATGTCGCGCGCCGGACGCCGCCGCGCCCCCGCCCTGCCGCACAATCGCGCGATGATCGCGATCCATTCCCCGTTGCAGGCACAGCTCGTATCCTGGCAGGTCGAGCCCGGCGCGTCGGTGCGCGAAGGCGAGCCGCTGGTGATCCTCGAAGCCATGAAGATGGAGCACGAGGTGCGTGCCAGTGTCGGCGGGGTCGTGTCCGAACGCTTCGGCCAGCCCGGCGAGATGGTCGACGAAGGCCAGCTGCTGGCGCATATCGCGCCCGGCCCGGCGCATGCGCCGGCATCCGCGGGAGCGCCCGACACCCGGCTCCCCGCCGCCGGCGCCATCCGGGCCGACCTGCAGCGGCTGCGGGATCGAGAACGCTTCCTTTACGACGACAGCCGCGCGCCGATCATGGACAAGCGCCATGCGCTGGGCATGCGCAGTGCCCGCGAGAACATCGCCGACCTGTGCGACCCGGGATCGTTCTCCGAATACGGCGCGCTGGCCGTGGCCGCGCAACGCGCGCGGCGCAGCGCGGACGACCTGGTGCGCAACACGCCGGCCGACGGCATGGTGACCGGCATCGGCACCATCAACACGGCCGAGTTCGGCCCCGAGCGCGCCAGCGCCGTGGTGATGGCCTACGACGCGACCGTGCTGGCCGGCACCCAGGGCATGCGCAACCACCAGAAGACCGACCGCATGCTGGGCATCGCGCTGGAGCAGCGGCTGCCGGTCGTGTTGTTCGCCGAAGGGGGCGGTGGCCGGCCGGGCGACGTCGACATGCCGATCGTGGCCGGACTGCATGTGGCGACCTTCGCCCGATTCGCGCGCCTGAACGGCCAGGTACCGGTGGTCGGCATCGTCGCCGGGCGGTGTTTTGCCGGCAATGCCGCCTTGCTCGGGTGTTGCGACGTGATCATCGCCACCGCGGGCAGCAACATCGGCATGGGCGGGCCGGCGATGGTCGAAGGTGGCGGGCTGGGCGTGTTCCGGCCCGAGCAGATCGGGCCGTCGGACGTGCAGCACGGCAACGGCGTCATCGACATCCTGGTCGACGACGAAGCCGCGGCGGTGGCGGCGGCGCGCCGGTACCTGGGTTTTTTCCAGGGGGCCACACGCGACTGGCACGCGCCCGACCCGCTGGTGCTGCGCGACGTGGTGCCGGAGAACCGGCTGCGGGTGTACGACAGCCGCGCGGCGATGAACGGTCTTGCCGACGTCGGCAGCCTGCTGCCGCTGCGCACCGGTTTCGGCGTCGGCATCCACGTGGCGCTGGCGCGTATCGAAGGCCGTCCGGTGGGACTGATCGCCAACAACCCCGCGCACCTGGGCGGCGCCATCGATGCGGACGCGGCCGACAAGGCGGCGCGGTTCCTGCAGCTGTGCAATGCGCACGGCCTGCCGGTCGTCAGCCTGATCGACACGCCCGGTTTCATGGTCGGCCCGCAGGTCGAGGAGACCGCCCAGGTGCGCCATGTCAGCCGCATGTTCATCGCCGCGGCCCATCTGCGCGTGCCCTTCGTCAGCGTGGTGCTGCGCAAGGCGTATGGCCTGGGCGCGATGGCCATGGCCGCCGGCGGCTTCCATGCGCCGCTGGCCACGCTGGCCTGGCCCAGCGGCGAGTTCGGCGGCATGGGCCTGGAAGGCGCGGTGCGCCTGGGCTACCGCAAGGAACTCGAGGCCGAGCCCGCCGGCGCCGCGCGCGAGGCCTTGTTCCGGCGCCTGGTCGACGAGCAATACGACAAGGGCAGCGCCATCAACATGGCGGCCACGCTGGAGATCGACGCGGTGATCGATCCGGCCGAGACCCGCGCGCGCGTCGTGCGCGCGCTCGCCGCCGGCACGCTCGCCGCGCCGCGCGGCATGGCGATCGACAGCTGGTAGTGGCTGCGGCGCACGGGTCCGCCGCCTTCTTGACAGGCTGGTCGCGCGGCGCAGAATGTCCCGTTGACAGCAAGCGGAGCCGACCATGGCAACAGAACAGGCAACGATCCTGATCCCGGACATCAGCGGCTATACCGAATTCGTCAGCACGACCGAGATCGACCACAGCTCGCATGTGCTCAACCACCTGCTCGAGACCATCGTCGAGTCGATCGCCGAAGACTACGTGGTGTCCGAGATCGAGGGCGACGCGGTGCTGCTGTACCGCAAGGGCGAGGCCCCCACCAAGCAGGACCTGGTCGCGCAATGCCTCAAGACCTTTCGCGCGTTTCATCGCGAGATCCAGGGCATGGCCAGCACCACGGTGTGCCAGTGCGGCGCCTGCCAGGGCGTGCCCGGGCTGACGCTCAAGTTCGTCGTGCATTACGGCAGCATCTCCGAGATCAAGGTGGCGCGTTTCGTCAAGGCCTCGGGCCTGGACATGGTGATCGCGCACCGACTGCTCAAGAACAGCATCGACGGGCACGAATACCTGCTGCTGTCGCGCAGCTACCTGGACCGGGCGCCGGACGGCGACCAGGCCTTCGAGCTGGGCTGGACGTCGGCGGTCGAGCAGTATCCCTCGATTGGCCCGGTGCGTTTCGACTTTGCGACGCTCGGCGCCATCCGTGCGGCCATGCCTCCCGTGGTGCGTGCCGATCGCACGGTGCAGGCGGACGACTCCCCCGGCGTGTCGATCGAGATCGACGCCGGTTTCATGGACGTGCTGGCGGTGCTGACCGACGGCGCGCGGCGCACCGAGTTCGTCGAAGGACTGCGCCGCGTCGAGCAGGACCATGCGGTGCCCGTCATCGGCAGCCGGCACACCTGCGTGTTCGACGACTTCGCGGTCGAGATCGAGCCGCTGCGCATCGACGTCACCGGCACGCAGGCCGACTATTACGAACGCAACCGGGTCGAGGCCTTGAACGTGCGCGCGGTGGTCCATGCGCGCCTGACAGCCTTGCCGCAGGGGCGGTGTCGTTACGAGGTGCACATCTATCCCGAACCCGGCACCACCCTGGCCGAACCGACCCATGCCTTCCTGCTGCAGTCGTTCGCGCAGACGCAGGCGAATCTCAAGCGGCTGATGGAGCAGGGTGGCGGCAGCTGATCCGGCCGGACCGGACACCGGCGGGTCGCGCCATCATCCCCGCGTCGGACGCAGCAGCGACAGTCTGCCAAAATGCCCTTTTGCCCATTCGGAGACTTTCATGCCCGGTTTGTTGCCCCACGTCGACCCCAACGGTCTGCTCGAATATTCGGTCGTCTACACCGACCGCGCGCTCAACCACATGTCCGGGAGTTTCCAGGGCGTGATGAAGGACATCTCCGGCATGCTCAAGGAGGTCTACCACGCGCACAGCGCGGTGATCGTGCCGGGCAGCGGCACCTTCGGCATGGAGGCGGTGGCGCGCCAGTTCGCGCACGACCAGAAGGTGCTGGTGATCCGCAACGGCTGGTTCAGCTATCGCTGGAGCCAGATCTTCGACATGGGCAAGATCCCCTCCGAACAGATCGTGCTCAAGGCGCGCCGTAGCGCAGAGGGCAAGCAGGCGCCGTTCGCGCCGGCGCCCATCGACGAGGTCGTGGCCCGCATCCAGGCCGACAAGCCCGCGCTGGTCTTTGCACCCCATGTGGAGACCGCCAGCGGCATGATCCTGCCCGACGACTACCTGCGTGCCGTGGCCGATGCCGTGCATGCCGTGGGCGGACTGTTCGTGCTCGACTGCATCGCCTCGGGCACGATCTGGGTCGACATGCAGGCCTGCGGCGTCGACGTGCTGGTCAGTGCTCCGCAAAAGGGCTGGAGCAGCTCGCCGTGTTGTGCGATGGTGATGCTCGGCGAACGCGCGCGCACGCAGATCGACTCCACCACCAGCAGCAGCTTTGCCTGCGACCTGCGCAAGTGGCTGCAGATCATGGAGGCGTACGAAGGCGGCGGCCATGCCTACCATGCGACCATGCCCACCGATGCACTGGCCCGGCTGCGCGACGTGATGGTCGAGACCAGGGCCTACGGTTTCGATCGCGTGCGGGCCGAGCAGCAGGCCCTGGGCGACGCGGTGCGTGCATTGCTGGTCGAGCACGGGTTCGCCAGCGTGGCGGCCGAGGGTTTCCAGGCCCCCGGCGTGGTCGTCAGCTACACCGACGACGCCGGCATCCAGTCGGGCAAGAAATTCGCCGGCCTGGGTTTGCAGACCGCCGCCGGCGTACCGCTGCAGTGCGACGAAGGCGCCGACTTCCAGAGTTTCCGCATCGGCCTGTTCGGCCTGGAGAAGCTGCACGATGTCGAGCGCACGGTGGCTCACCTCGCGAAGGCGCTGGACAAGCTCAAGCCCGCACGCACCGGCGCGCCGGAGGCGGCCCTGCAATCCTGAGCGCGGCTTGCGCCACGTGCCCGCCGACGACCCCACCCATCGACCACCCGCCATGGAGTCCGCGCTGACGCTCGAATCCCTGCCCCTGTTTCCGCTGGGCACGGTATTGTTCCCGGGCGGTGTCCTGCCACTGCGCATCTTCGAGGTGCGTTACCTGGACATGATCGGCAAGTGTCACCGGCACGGCGCGCCGTTCGGTGTCGTCGCGTTGACCCGGGGCTCGGAGGTGCAACAGGCGCCGCAGGCCGGGCCGACCGGCGAGGCGTATGCGGATGAGGGTTTCTACCCGGTCGGGACGCTGGCCACGATCACGGCGCTGAACAAGCCCCAGCCGGGCCTGATGGAGATCCGCTGCATCGGCACGCAGCGCTTCACGGTGACGCGCCAGGAAAAACTGCGCCACGGCCTGTGGATCGGCGACGTGCGGCAGATGCCCGCCGATCCGGCCGCGCCGGTGCCGCCGGACCTCGAGCCGGTCTCCCGGGCGCTGGGCAACCTGATCGACCAGCTGCGCCAGCGCGGCGTGCCCGAGCGGGAATTGCCGATGCAGGCGCCGTTCCAGCTGCAGGATTGCGGCTGGGTCGCCAACCGCTGGTGCGAATTGCTGGGGTTGCCGCTGGAGATGCAGCAGCGCCTGATGGCGCTGGACAACCCGCTGGTACGCCTGGAGCTGGTGGGTGACATCCTGCAGCGCCAGGGCATCGGCATCTGAGCGGGCGTGAACCGGCCGGTCCGGCCGGCGACCCTCCCGCAACGGGGATAATCCGGGGTTTTGCCTGCCTGGACCCCGATGTGAGCCCGCCCCTGCGTCGTGTCGACGCAACTGTTCGCCCGTGCACGATGCCGTGCGCACGTGTGTTGCGCCATGCTTGAGCTGCGTGGCGTGGCCTGCGTGCGCGGCGGGCGCACCCTGTTCCGGCAACTCGACTGCCAGGTGGCGGCCGGGCGCCTGCTGCGGGTGCGCGGCGTCAACGGCGCGGGCAAGACCAGCCTGCTGCGCATGGTGTGCGGCCTGTTGCCGGCGGCCGAGGGCCAGGTGTTGTGGCGCGGCGAGCCGATCCGGGACCTGGCCGAACAGTTCGGTCGCGAGCTGGTCTACCTGGGCCACGCCGCCGCGCTCAAGGACGACCTGAGCGCGCTGGAGAACCTGCAGACGGCCTGCCTGCTGGGCGGCCTGGTCGTCTCCCGTGGGCAGGCGCAACAGGCGCTGGCCGACGCGGGGCTGCCGGGCCGCTGGCGCGCGCCGGCACGCCAGTTGTCCCAGGGCCAGCGCCGGCGTGTCGCGCTGGCGCGGCTGGTGTTGTCGTCCGCCACCCCGTTGTGGGTGCTGGACGAACCCTTCAATGCACTCGATACCGCCGCCACCGGCTGGTTGTGCGGCCTGCTGCAGGCCCACCTCGCGCGCGGCGGCGTCGTCGTGCTGACCAGCCACCAGGACGTGGCGCTGGACGCCCTGGCCGATCACCTGATCCCGCTTGCCCTATGAATGCGCCGGTCGTGAACCCGATGCCCGAGCCCGCGCTGCCCGCCGCCGGCATGCTGCAGGCGATGCGGGGCCTGGTGCTGCGCGACCTGCGGCTGGCGCTGCGCCGGCGCGCCGACCCGCTGAGCGTGCTGGTGTTCTTCGTGCTGGTGGCCAGCCTGTTTCCGCTGGGTGTCGGGCCGGAGCCGGAATTGCTGCGCACCATGGGGCCGGGCGTGGTCTTCGTGGCGGCCTTGCTGGCCGCGATGTTGTCGCTGGGACGACTTTTTGCCGACGACTACCAGGACGGCACGCTGGAGCAGCTGCTGTTGTCGGCCTGCCCGTTGCCGCTGCTGGTCGCCTCCAAGATCGCCGCGCACTGGATCAGTTCCGGCCTGTTGCTGGCCCTGGTGTCGCCGCTGCTGGCGCTGCAGTTCGACCTGGGCGGCCCGGCCACCGGCATCCTGTTGCTGGCGCTGCTGGTCGTCACGACGCTGCTGAGCCTGATCGGCGCCGTGGGCGCGGCCTTGACGGTCGGCGTGCGCGGCGCGGCGGTGCTGATGCCGCTGCTGATCCTGCCGTTGTGTGTTCCCGCGCTGATTTTTGGAACGGCCGCGGTCGAAGCGAGTCGTACCGGCATGGAATTTTCCGGACATTTCTCGCTGCTGGGCGCGTTTCTGGTGCTGGCGCTGGTCGGCGCGCCCTGGGCCACGGCCACGGCCTTGCGGATTGCGCTGGAATGAGGCCGGCCCCGAGGCGAATCGCCCCGCCGATTACCCCAATGGTCTCCACTGCCATGGCGACTAGGGTAAATTCAGAGGCTGTCTATATTTGTCATGACTGATAAACGCGTCAACTGGTTCAAGTACGCGGCCCCGCAGACCTTTTTTCTGCTGGCGGGCCGCGTCGTGCCGTGGTTTGCCATTGCCGCGGCCGTGCTGACCGCCGTCGGCCTGTACCTGGGCCTGTGGGCCGCGCCCACCGACGCCCAGCAGGGTGAGGCCTACCGCATCATCTTCGTGCATGTTCCGGCGGCCTGGATGTCGATGGTGGTCTACCTGGCGATGGCGTTCTGGGCCGCGATCGGCCTGATCTTCAATTCGCGCCTGTCCTCGATGCTGGCCAATGCGCTGGCGCCCACCGGCGCCTGGATGACCTTCCTGGCCCTGTGGACCGGTGCCTTGTGGGGCAAGCCGACCTGGGGTGCCTGGTGGGTCTGGGATGCCCGGCTCACGTCCGAGCTGGTGCTGCTGTTCCTGTACATCGGGTACATGGCGCTGCATGCGGCGATCGACGACGTGCGTCGCGCCGACCGTTCCGCGGCGCTGCTGGCCATCGTCGGCGTGGTCAACGTGCCCATCATCTATTTCTCGGTCCAGTGGTGGAACACGCTGCACCAGGGCGCGTCGGTCAGCCTGACGCAGGCCCCGAGCATGGCGCCGCCGATGCTGGTCGGCATGCTGGTGATGAGCCTGGCGTTCTGGATGTATTGCATCGCCGTGGCGCTGGTGCGGGTGCGCACCATCATCCTCGAGCGCGAGCGGCATGCGGCCTGGGTGCGCCGGGTGCTGGTGGCCGCGTGAAGGCCGGCGTGAAAGGATTCGCATGAACTGGTCGAGCTGGTCCGATTTTCTCGCCATGGGCGGATATGGCTTGTATGTATGGGGGTCGTTCGCGATGTGTGCGCTGGTCCTGGTGCTGGAGGTCGGCCTGCTGTCGGCGCGCCGGCGCGCGGCCCTGCAGCAGGACGACGCGGACGCCATCGACAACACAGGAGTGAGCGCATCATGAAACCCCGTACCAAACGCGCGCTGGCCGTCGTGTTGGCCCTGGTGGCGCTGGGCGTGGCCAGCGCGCTGGTGCTGCAGGCGTTCCAGAGCAACCTGGTGTTTTTCTTCAGCCCGACCCAGGTCATGGCCAACGAGGCGCCGCGCGAGCGCAGCTTCCGCGTCGGCGGCCTGGTCGAGGAGGGCAGCATCGAGCGTGATACGCAGGGCCTGACGGTGCGATTCAAGGTCACCGACACGGCGCATGCGATACCGGTCACCTATACCGGGCTGTTGCCCGACCTGTTCAAGGAAGGCAAGGGCGTGGTCGCCCAGGGCAAGCTCGGCAGCGACGGCGTGTTCCGCGCCGATCAGGTGCTGGCCAAGCACGACGAGAACTACATGCCGCCGGAAGCCGCCGAGGCGCTGAAGAACGCGGCCAACCACAAGGAGCAGTCGACCGCCACGCTGGCGATGCCGCCTGCGGGGACCCGTCCATGATCTACGAACTGGGCCACCTGGCCCTGATCCTCGCACTGGCCATGGCGCTGGCGCAAAGCGTGTTGCCGCTGATCGGTGCACAGACCGGCAATGCCGCCTGGATGGGGCTGGCGCGGCCGTCGGCACGCGGCCAGTTCCTGTTCGTGCTGATCGCCTACGCCTGCCTGACGCACGCCTTCGTCACGAATGATTTCTCGGTCGCGCTGGCGGCCAACCACTCCAACTCGACCTTGCCGCTGCACTACCGGATCACCGCCGTGTGGGGCAACCACGAAGGCTCCATCCTGCTGTGGTCACTGATCCTGTCCGGCTGGACGCTGGCGGTATCGATCTTTTCGCGCCAGCTCGACGATCGCATGGTGGCGCGGGTGCTGGGCGTGATGGGCCTGATCAGCTGCGGTTTCATCCTGTTCACGCTGCTCACGTCCAATCCGTTCGAGCGCATGTTCCCGCCGCCCGCCGACGGACGCGACCTCAATCCCCTGCTGCAGGATCCGGGCATGGTGATCCACCCGCCGATGCTGTACATGGGATATGTCGGATTCGTCGTCGCGTTCGCGTTTGCGGTCTCGGCGCTGTTGTCCGGCCGGCTCGACGCGGCCTGGGCGCGCTGGTCGCGGCCCTGGACCACGGTGGCCTGGTGTTTCCTGACCGTCGGTATCGCGCTGGGGAGTTTCTGGGCCTATTACGAACTGGGCTGGGGCGGCTGGTGGTTCTGGGATCCGGTCGAGAACGCGTCCTTCATGCCCTGGCTGGTCGGCACCGCGCTGATCCACTCGCTGGCCGTGACCGAAAAACGCGGCGGCTTCAAGATGTGGACCGCGCTGCTGGCGATCCTGGCGTTTTCGTTGTCGCTGCTGGGCACCTTCATCGTGCGGTCGGGTGTTCTCAGTTCGGTCCATGCGTTCGCGACCGATCCGGCCCGCGGCATCTTCATCCTGGCGTTCCTGGCCGTCGTGATCGGCGGTTCGCTGGCCTTGTTCGCCTGGCGCGCGCCGCAGGTCGGGCTTGGCGGCAGTTTCGAGCCGGTCTCGCGCGAGTCCATGCTGCTGGCCAACAACGTGTTGCTGCTCGTGGCCGCGGCCGCGGTGCTGCTCGGCACCTTGTATCCGCTGGTCATCGATGCGCTGGGCATGGGCAAGTTGTCGGTCGGCCCGCCGTATTTCGACACCGTGTTCGTGCCGCTGATGACGCCGGCGCTGTTCCTGATGGGCATCGGGCCGATCGCGCGCTGGCGCCAGGCCAGCGTGCCCGACCTGGCGTACCGGCTGCGCTGGGCTTTCGGCGTCAGTGCGGTCACCGCGGTGATCGCCTTCGTGTCGCTCGGCAAGTGGACGCCGATGATCGGCCTGGGGCTGGCGCTGGCCGCCTGGATCGCCAGCACCGCGGTGCTGGCCCTGGTGGCCCGGCTGCAGGAGAACAAGTCGCCCAGCTGGAAGCGCCGTTTCGCCGCGCAGCCGGGCAGCTTCTACGGCATGTTGCTGGCGCATTTCGGCGTCGCGGTGTTCATCGTCGGCGTCACCATCGTCAGCGGCTTCGAGAGCGAGAACGACGTGCGCATGGAGCCCGGTGACACCGCCACGGTGGCCGGCTACCAGGTGCGGCTCGACAGGATCGAGGACGTGACCGGCCCCAACTACCAGGCCTCGCGCGCCACGCTCAGCGTGATGCAGGACGGGAAGCTGGTGGCCACCGTGACGCCCGATCGCCGGGTCTACAACGTCAGCCGCTCGCCGATGACCGAGGTCGCGATCGACCGCGGCCTGCTGCGCGACGTCTACATCGCGCTGGGCGATCCGGTCAGCGCGACGGCCTGGAGCGTGCGGCTGCACCACAAGCCCTTCGTCAACTGGATCTGGATCGGCTGCGTGCTGATGGCACTGGGCGGCTTCCTGGCCGTGATGGACCGGCGTTACCGCAAGGTGCGTGTCCATCAGGCCTCGCGCCAGGCCGGTGCTCCTGCTGCCAGCGCGGGTGGCGGCGCCGCAGCGCCCGCAGCGCCGGACGTGGCCGCTGCGCGTGTCGAGGGGTTGGCCCGATGAAGAAGTTCCTGATTCCGCTGGCCATCTTCCTGGTGCTGGTCGGTTTCCTGGCCGTGGGCCTGGGGCTCAATCCGCGCGAGGTGCCTTCGCCGCTGATCGACAAGCCGGCACCGGCCTTCAGCCTGCCGCTGCTCGACGCGCCGGAGCAGCAACTCTCGGCCCAGGACCTGCGCGGCAAGGTCTGGATCCTCAACGTCTGGGCGTCCTGGTGCGTGGCCTGCCGCATCGAACATCCGCTGCTGGTCGAGTTCTCGAAAATGGGCATCGTGCCCATGTACGGGCTCAACTACAAGGACAAGCGCGACGATGCCATCGGCTGGCTGAAGAAGTTCGGCGACCCCTACACCCGCTCGTTGTCGGACACGGAAGGCCTGGTCGGCATCGATTTCGGCGTCTACGGCGTGCCCGAGACCTTCGTCATCGACAAGCAGGGCGTGATCCGCTTCAAGCAGATCGGGCCGGTCACGCCCGAGGTGTTGCGCGACGAGATCATTCCGCTGGTGAGGAAACTCGGTGCCTGAACGCCTGCTGACGACCGCGTGGCGCCGCTGCCTGCCCGGCGTGCTGGCGCTGGCGCTGGCCGTGCTGGCGCTGGCGGCCCACGGCAAGGAGGCGCAGCCGCTGTCCGACGACCCCGAACTCGAAGCGCGGGTGTTGACGATTGCCGAGGAATTGCGGTGCCTGGTGTGCCAGAACGAGACCATCGCCGCGTCGCAGGCCGATCTCGCGGTGGACCTGCGCAAGCAGATCCGGATCAAGCTGCAGGCCGGACAGTCGCAGCGCGAGATCCTGGATTTCATGGTCGAGCGGTACGGCGACTTCGTGTTGTACCGCCCGCCGTTCAAGGCCCGCACGCTGCTGCTGTGGCTCGGGCCGTTCGTGTTGCTGGTGATCGCGGCCGCGGTGATGGCGGTCAACATCCGGCGCCGCCGGCGCGCGTCCATGGCGCAGGACTGGAGCGAGGAGCAGCAGCGTCGCGCGCGCGCGCTGCTCGACGAACCCGTGCCGCCGTCCCAATCCCGATGAGGTTCGCCTTCCGCTTATGAGCATGTTCCTGGTCTTCGTGTTGGGCCTGATCGCCCTGGCCCTGGCGATGGTGTTGCCCCCGTTGCTGCGGCGGCGCGCGCCGG
>JBFIDI010000039.1:0-19936 GCA_041581405.1 Burkholderiaceae bacterium | reverse complement strand
TCTCAAGCGCAGTTACCGCGTATTGCCGGCCGGGCGCAAGGAACTGGTGCGCTGGGCGCGCGAACCGTCGGCGCCGATGGACCTGCGCGACGAGGTCACGGTGCGGCTGCGCGCCGACGCCGCACTGGGCGGGCTCGGCCTGGAGGACGAGTTGCGCCGGCGCATTGCGCTGCACCAGGAGAAGCTGGAGCACTATCGCGCCATCGAGGCGCGCGACTTTCCCGCTGGCAAGGCGCTGGGTCGCAGTGCCCGCATCCAGCACATGATCCTGAAGAAGGGCATGTTGTTCGAGGAGGGCTCGATCGCCTGGACGCGGGAGATGCTGGCGGTGCTGGCGCAGCCATAGGCGCCGGGCGGGCGCCGTGTCCGCCCGTCCGGCTCCGATGCCTAGCCGGACGATGCGCCCTTGTCGGCGGAGCCGGACCATCCACGCAAACCCGGCGCGCTGGCCATCACGGGGTGGCCCGAGCGGGCCCAGCGGGCAATCGGCTGGCGCGCGCCGGTTTGTATCGACTCGGCCGAATCGTCGTCGACGTCCAGCACGCCCAGCCATCCGTTGCGGCCGGCGTTCTTGACCGCATACAGGCAGGCGTCGGCGACGTTCAGCACGGCGTCCCAGGCCAGCGCATGCGGCAGGCGGCTGCACAGCGGGAAACTGGCGAAGCCGACCGAGCAGGTCTTGGCCAGGCGCAGCCCGCCGTCGATCTCGAACGGTGTCTGCGCCACCGCGGCCCGCGCGCGTTCGGCCAGTTCCGGGGCGGCGTCGCGCGAGGTTCCGCGCGCCACCACCAGGAACTCCTCGCCACCCCAGCGCACCAGGTAGTCGGTGTCGCGGAAGACGGCGGTCAGGCGGGCGCGCATCTGCGTGAGCACGGCGTCGCCCGCGGCATGGCCGTAACGGTCGTTGATGTCCTTGAAGTGGTCGAGGTCGAACATGAAGAAGATCAGGTCGGCGTCGCCGGGCAGGTCGGTGCCGTGCTGCAGGTGGTTTTCGTGGGCCCGCAAGGCCAGCGCGACGT
Organism: Burkholderiaceae bacterium; assembly: GCA_041581405.1. GTDB lineage: Bacteria > Pseudomonadota > Gammaproteobacteria > Burkholderiales > Burkholderiaceae_C > CAISIP01. The sequence continues at coordinate 18,917 of JBFIDI010000039.1, read as the reverse complement.
CGGATGCGATATGCATCGAGAAGAACCGGCGGTTGCGCAGGCCGGTCAGCGGGTCGGTGAGGCTCGATTCGTTCAGGGCGCCGGTCATGCGCTGCAGCTCGGCCGTGCGCTGCTGGACCTTGGCCTCGAGTGCCAGCTGGTTCAGCCGCAGGCGCCGTGTGCGCAACTGGACGACACCGACCATCGCGGCGGCCAGCAACACCAGGGCCAGCGCGCGAAACCACCATTGCTGCCACCAGGTGGGCTGCACCTGCAGCGCGATGGCCAACTCGTTGGGGCTCCAGACGCCGCTGCGGTTGGTGGCCCGTACCCGCAACACGTAATGGCCGGGGTCGAGGTTGCTGTAGCTGGCGACCCGGTTGTTCGACGACCCGATGCTCCAGTCCGGGTCGAATCCGTCCAGCCGGAACGCGTAGCGGATCTGCCGGGGTTCGCTGTAGTCCAGCGCGGCGAATTCCAGGCTGAAGCGGCGTTGATCGGGCGTGAGCGCCAGCCCCTGTTCCAGGTTGCCGGCGGACTGCCGCTTCCCGTCGATGCGTAGCTCGGTCGCGATCAGCGGCGGCGCATAGTCGGACGCGTCGAAGGACTCGGGCCGCACCACCAGCAGGCCCTTGCTGCCGCCGAACAACATGCGGCCGTCGGGCGTCTGCGCATACGACAGGAACCACCCGGTGCCCAGGTCGGCGCCTTCGACCGCGCCCAGGCCGATCATGCGGTCGGTCGACGGATCGTAGACCTGGATCTGGGTCCAGATCCGGCCGCGGGCGTCGGCCAGCAGGTTGGCCCCGAAGGGACGGTTGACGATGCCATGGCGTTCGCTGATGCGATCGAACCAGGCCTGGCGTCCGTCCCAGCGGAGCATGCGGTGCAGGCCGGCGGTGCCGGTGTCGACCCACAGGCTGCCCTGGCGGTCGAACAACAGGCCGGCCACGCTCGGGTTCGCCAGGCCGGCGCCGGCCGGAGAGACGACCGGCTCGAGTTCCTGCTGGCTGGCGGCAAGCCGGAACAGGCCTTGCACGGTACCGACCCACAGGCTGGTGTCCGGCGCCTCGGCCAGCACATGCACTGCACCTTGCAAAGGCGTCGCGCCATCGCGCAGCCGCAAGCGCTCGAGCCGGTCGGCGCCCGGGCGCAGCCGGTACAGGCCGTCTTCGGACGCCAGCCACAGGTCGCCCTTGCTGCCCGCCAGCAGGAATCGGGTGCCGCCGCCTTCGGACGGCAGGGCCTGGACCTGCCGGCGGTTCGTATCGAACTGGTACAAGAAGGTGTCGGTGCCCAGCCAGATCGAGCCGTCCCGCGTCTGCGCCATCGCCGTCACGCGCGTGGCCGCCCCACCGGCGGGTTTCGGCTGGCCCGGCGGCGTCGGGGCCGGTTCGGGCGAGAGCTCGCCGACGACCCGCAACGCGCCGTCCATGATCGCGATCCCGCCACGCTGGGGCGCGGCCCAGATCTCGCCGCTGGCCAGCGGCAGCAGGCTGCGCACACTGGGGTCGTTGAGCGGGCTTGCGGGCGCCAGGTCGGGGCCGCGCATCCAGATGCTGCGGTTGTTCGGATTGTGGCGCTGCAGGCCCAGCCCGAAGCCGCCGACCCACAACCAGCCGGCGCGGTCCGTCATCAGGGCCGTGACCTCGTGCCCGGCCAGTCCGGCCGGCCGGCGGATGTCGTGGCGCAACTGGCGCAGCGGGCGCAGGTTGCGGTCGATGACATCGATGCCGGTTTCGGTGCCGACCCAGGTCTCGCCGCCCGGTGCTTCGGCAAAGGCGGACACCGCCGAGCCGGGCGTGTTGTCGCCGCCTGGGCTGCGCTTCACGACGCGGGCCTCGGCCGTCTGCGGGTCCAGGGTCACCAGTGTGCCGCGCTGCGTGCCGGCCCAGATCCGGCCGTCCGATGCCTGGTGCAAGGCCTGGACCTGCGCCCCGATCAGGTGGGCGGCCACCGGCTCGAAACGGTCGCTGCCCCGCGGCTTGCGGCTGAGGCCGCTCCAGGTGCCGACCCACAAGGTCCCGGTCCGGTCGACCAGCAGGCTCAGCACCCGGTCGTCGGGCAAGCTGCCGGCCTGCCGCAGGTCGTGCCGGAAATGCGTGAATCGGGCGCTGGCCTTGTCGAACCTGGCGACGCCGCCACCGATGCTGCCGACCCAGATGGCGCCGTCGTCATCCTCGGCCAGCGCGCGAATCGTCGGCAAGGCCTGGCTGCGGCCGGCGGCGACGGGCTGGTCGTCGAGGCCGTAGTCGCTGACCCGTTCGGAGCGGGGGTCGTAGGCGGCCAGGCCGTGGGTTTCGGTGCCGATCCACAGGCGGCCGTCGCGCGCTGGAAGCAATGCGCGGATCCAGCCCAGGCTGCGCCGCGAGACATCGGTCGTATCGCGTTCCTGGGCGCGGAAACGGTAGCCGTCGAAGCGTACCAGGCCGTCGCCGGTGGCGACCCAGATCAGGCCCGCCTTGTCCTGTGCCATCGCGGCAACCACGTCCCGCGGAATGATGCCGGCCCCGACCGATTCGAAGCGGGGCTCGCGCAGCGCATCCCAGGCAACGGGAAGGGGCATGGGCGCCGCATGTCCGAGCGCGGACAGAAGCAGGAAAAACACCCCCAGACACAGCTGCCTTGCCACCATGAACCATCGTAGCATCGCGCCTCGGGCGCCAATGCCGTTTTCGTGGTCGTCCGCCCCGGTGTTGGAAATCCGCTGCGGGCTGCGTAACAGGCCGCCGGCGCGCGCCGAACCGTGCTTGCGATCGCCCGCCGCGTCGCCGCGGCGAAGGTCCGATACCGCCTGGCGCGGGGGTGGGATCAGCGGGGCATCATGGCCGCCGCCCGATCGTCATCCCACGGCGGGGATGCGCAGCACCTGGCCCGGGTAGATCTTGTCGGGGTGCTTGAGCATCGGCTTGTTGGCCTCGAAGATGACCGGATACTGGTTGGCATCGCCATAGAACTGCTTGGCGATACGCGACAGGTTGTCGCCGGAGACGACGGTATGGAACTTCGCCTGCGGCTGCGCCACCTCGACACTCATCTTGTCGTCGACCTGCGCCACGCCGCCCACGTTGCCGCAACACAGCAGGATCTTCTCCTTCGTTGCCTGGTCGGGCGCGACGCCGAATACCGTCGCCACGCCGGTAGCGCCGTCGAAGGTCACCGTCAGGCCGGTCGCGGCCAGGTTCTGGGCCTTGACGTAGGCCTCGATCGCATCGCCGGCGGTGCGGTTGAGCGCCTCGGCCTTGGCCTTGGCCGCCGCGTCGTCGGGGGCGGATGCCACCGCGGCCGAAGCGGTCTCGTTGTCCTTGGACGAAAACAGCTTCTCGCCGGCTGTCTTGATGAAATCGAAAAACGCCATGAATCACTCCTGCAGGAACAGCGGCCGGGTGCGAGACACCGCGGCCCGCGGATGTCGCCGGCACGGGGCCGACGGGCTCGATGCAGTCTAGCCGCCGCTCGTGACAGCGATTGCAAAGAATGGCACCGGCGCCGTGCGACTTTGACCCTGTCTTTGAGTCGGATATTTGTTGACCGCGATCGTGTGCGAGCGAATAATGACTCCTTAGTGAATCACTGTTTTACCTGTTGAACATTTTCAACACATCCGGAAACCCACTTCAGAGAGCCCCCGACATGGAAAATGATGATCTGAGCCCCGAATGGCACGATGTCGCGTCCCGCGATCAGCTCGACCCCGACTTTCCGGTCGGCGTGGAGGTGAACGGACAGAACGTGGGCCTGTACCTGCAGGACGACCAGGTGCACGCGCTGGAAGACATCTGCCCCCATGCCTATGCGCTGCTGTCGCAGGGTTTCCAGGAAAACGGCCAGATCGAATGCCCCCTGCACGCGGCGCGGTTCGACATCGCCAGCGGCAAATGCCTCAACGAGATCGGCCAGCACGACATCCGCTGCTTCCCGGTCCGCGTCGAGAACGGCCGGGTCCAGATCCGCATCCCGATCAAGGTCGAGGCAGCGTCATCATGACCCGATTCGTGCCGCCCGCCGGCGTGCCGGCCATCGAATTCATCGGTGTCGAGAAGCGCTTCGCGGCGCGTGGCAAGTCCAAGGAGGTGCTGGCGGCACGCGACGTGACCTTTTCCATCGCTCCGGGCGAGGTCGTGTCCATCATCGGCCCGTCGGGTTGCGGCAAGAGCACCTTGCTCAACATGGGGTCCGGCCTTGCCAAGACCAGTGCCGGCACGGTCAAGGTGGCCGGCCAGGAGGTGCAGGGCCCGAACGAGCATGTGTCGTTCATGCTGCAGAAGGACTTGCTGATGCCCTGGCGCACGATTGCCCAGAACATCGAGTTCGGCCTGGAGCTGCGTGGCATCAAGGCCGCCGCCCGCAAGGAAGTCTCCGACCGGCTGCTCGAGCAATGCCATCTGCACGGTTTCGGCGCGCACTACCCGAACCAGCTCTCGGGCGGCATGCGCCAGCGCGCCGCGCTGGCGCGCACGCTGGCGGTCGATCCGCTGGTGTTGCTGATGGACGAGCCGTTCTCGGCGCTGGACGCGCAGACCAAGATGATCCTGCAGCAGGACCTGGCCCAGACCGTGTCCCGCGAAGGCAAGACGGTGCTGTTCATCACCCACGACCTGGCCGAGGCGGTGGCCTTGTCCGACCGCATCCTCGTGATGAGCGAACGTCCCGGCACCATCATCGAGCAGATCACGGTCGACATCCCCGGCCGCGACAACCCGATGCAGCGCCGCAAGCACGACAAGGTCGGGCCGCTGGTCGGCCAGCTGATGGACCTGCTCAAGCTCGACGCCAATACCGAAGTTCACTGACACCGCCGTTCCAACCCCGTCCGCAACCAACCGGAGAACCACCATGAAGAAGCAGCAGATCCACACCCTCACCCGCCGCGCCTGCCTGGCATTGGCTGCCTGCGCCAGCTTGGGTGCGCCCATGGCTGCCCAGGCCCAGGCCTTGCAGGAAGTCACCTACCTGTTGCCGGCTCCGGGCACCTTGACCGCGTTCACGCCATGGATGCTTGCGCAGGCCAAAGGCTATTACAAGGCGGAAGGTCTCGACGTGAAGTTTGTCACGGCGCGTGGAGGCGTGGATGTCGCCAAGCAAATAGGGGCTGGTAACGCCGTGATCGGGGGAGCACTGGGAGATACGCCGATCGTTGCACGGGCGCAAGGCATTCCCGTCAAGGCTGTGGCAGTGCTCGGTGCCGGTTCGCTGATGCAACTGGTCAGTCACAAGGACGAGAAGATCGAAAGCCCGCGCGAGCTGCGCGGCAAGACGGTTACCGTGCTGTCCTATACCGACACCACCTATTACGCCTTGCTGGGCATGCTCAGCAAAGTGGGGCTGACGAAGAACGACGTCAACATTCAGGCTGCGGGGCCCGCCGGCGTGTGGCAACAATTTGCCAGCAAGAAGGCGAGTGCGATGGCCGGTACGCCGGACTGGACCGTCAACGCGATGGAGGCCGGTGCCCAGGTGGACATCCTTCCCGCCGACGTGTATTTCAAGAGCATGGCGCAGGCCATCCTCGCGTCGGACGAAACGATTAAGAACAACCCGCAGCTGATCCAGAAGCTCGTGCGCGCTACCTTGAAAGGCATGAAGGACGTCATGACGAATCCGAAGCAGGCGACCAAGGACTACGTGGCCCACGTCACGGTTCACAAGGGCAAGGAAGAGAGCATCGAAAAGATGCTCATGGGCTTCAACAAGTACGTCTATGCCAACCAGAAGGTGCTTGGAATGATGGACGAGTCGCGCCTGGAAGACCTGCAGAAGTTCTACGTCGCCAATGGCGTCGTGCCCAGCGCCACGCCGCTGAAAGAGCTGTACACCAACCAGTTCGTCGCGGGCAAATAAGCCGCTGATCGGAAAGTCGCTCATGTCTGACAACACGTCGCCGCTCGTCACGGCTGCCTGGAGCTTCCTGGTCCTGGTGGTCTTCCTGTTGCTGTGGGAGTACGGCCCGGGCTGGGTCGGCATGCCCGAGTTCGTGTTGCCCCCGCTGTCGCGCGTCGTCGACGAGGCGGTGCGCATCTGGCAGACCGAGCGGCTGCTCTGGCACGCCGGCATCACGGCGCTCGAGGTCGTGATCGGCTTCGTGCTGGGTTCGGCGATGGGCGCCATGATCGGCTACGCGCTGGGGGTATCCCCCCGTGTCGAAGCCATCCTGTCGCCGTACCTGCTGGCCTTGCAGATCGCGCCCAAGGTCGCGTTCGCGCCGCTGTTCGTGATGTGGCTGGGCTACACCATCTACCCCAAGATCCTGGTGGCCATCCTGATCGTGTTCTTCCCGGTGCTGATCAACGTGTTGTCGGCGATGCGCGCGATGGACACCGACATGATCAACCTGGCGCGTTCGTTCTCGGCGACCCGGATGCAGGTGTTCCGCATGGTCGAATACCCGACCACGCTGCCATCGCTGTTCTCCGGCCTGCGCATCGCCAGCACGCTGGCGGTGATCGGCGTCGTGGTCGGCGAGCTGGTCGGCGGCAACATGGGGCTGGGCTTCATGCTGGTGTTCTTCGAAGGCCAGGGCAATACGGCGGCGGTGTTCGTCGTCATCGCCGCGCTGACCGTGATCGGCATCATCGCCTACTACGCCGTGGTGCTGGCCGAGCGCAAGGTGCTGCATTACCTGCCGAGCGCCCAGCGCCGCATGGCATGAACCGGGAGCCGACGATGAACAACGACAACAACGAAATCCAGCTGCACGGTCGCCGCGTGCTGGTCACCGGTTCGGCCCGCGGGCTGGGCGAAGCGTTCGCCCGCGCGCTGGTGACGGCCGGCGCACGGGTCGTGGTCAGCGACGTGTTGCACGAGCGGGGCCAGGCGCTGGCCCAGGCGCTGGGCGACCAGGCCAGCTACGTGCCGATGGACCTGTCCGATGCCGATTCGATCCGCAGCGGCGTCGATGCCGCCGCGGCCGCCATGGGCGGGCTCGACGGCCTGATCAACAACGCCGCCATCACCAACTCCGGCGGCCGCAACATGGACCAGCTCGAGGCCGACATGTGGGACCGGGTCATGGATGTCAACGTGCGCGGCACCTGGCAGGCCACCGTGGCTGCGACCCCGCACCTGGCGGCCTCCGGCAGCGGCCGGGTCGTGAACCTGGCGTCCGACACCGCCTTGTGGGGCGCGCCGCGCCTGATGGCCTACATCGCCAGCAAGGGTGCCGTGATCGCGATGACGCGCGGCATGGCGCGCGAACTCGGTGCGCACGGCATCACCGTCAACGCCATCGCGCCCGGGCTGACCCTGGTCGAGGCGACCGAATACGTGCCCGAAGAGCGCCACGACTACTACCTCAAGGGCCGCGCCGTTCCGCGCGCCCAGGTGCCGGAAGACGTCACGGCCGCCGCGTTGTTCCTGATGACCCGCGCCAGCGGCTTCATCACCGGCCAGCTGCTGCCGGTCAACGGCGGATTCGTCATGAACTAGCAAGACCCGTCGTCGATGCCCGGCCATCCGGCCTGGCATCAGCGGATACCGACTCCCATCTGGAACCACCCGCAAGCCAACAAGCAAGGAAGGAAGCACACCATGAACACCACCGTCGCCGCCGCCAACCAACCCGTCTTCAACGAACGCGGCCTGCTCGACGCCAACGTCGCGTCCGAGGCCGAGATCCAGAAAGGCATGATGCAGGCCGAAGGCCAGAGTTTTGCGCAGTGGATGGAGAGCCGCGTCGCGCGGTATCCGACCCGCCGCTACGACTGGGACGCGCTCAAGTTCCAGGCCGACTACGACCCGAAATACCGCCGCGCGCAGATGCGCTACATGGGCACCGGCGGCACCGGCGTCTCCAGCGACAGCAACACGGTGCCGGCGGCCCACTTCACGTTTTCGACGATGGTGATCCCGGCCGGCAACATCGGCCCGTCCCACATCCACTACGACGTCGAGGAAGTGTTCTTCGTCATGCGCGGCAAGATGAAGGTCGTCTGCGAGAAGGACGGCCAGAAGTGGGAAGCCATCCTGGGCGAGCGCGACCTGATCTCCATCCCGCCCGGCGTGTACCGCGAGGAAACCAATATCGGCGACGAAGACGCGCTGATGTGCGTGATGCTGGGCGCGGCCAAGCCGATCACCCCGGTGTATCCGCCCGACAGCCCGCTCACGAAGATCAAGCGCGACAAGAAATAACCGCAGACGCAGACCGGCCATGTCGCTGATCGACCAGTTGTCCGTTGTTCCGTCGCAGACCGTCGCGGTTGCCGATGGCGCGCGGGTGCAGTTTCGCCGCGTGCGCGGCGCGCTCGCCTCCGACGCGGTGACGCACGTGTTGTTGCACGGCATCGGCTCGGCGTCGGGCAGCTGGCTGGCCCAGTTGCAGCAGGTGGCCGGCAGCGCGGGCGCGCGCAGCCACGTGCTGGCCTGGGATGCGCCCGGATACGGCGCCAGCTCCGCGCTGGCCATGGAGTCTCCGCGCGCCGACGACTATGCGACGCGCCTGTGGGCCTGGCTCGATGCGCTGGAGGTCACGCAGGCCGTCACCCTGGTCGGCCACTCGCTGGGCGCGTTGATGGCAGCGGCCGCCGCCGTGCAGGCGCCGTCACGGGTGGCACGCCTGGTCCTGCTGGCGCCGGCGCAGGGTTATGCCCACGCCAGCGCCGAGTTGCGCGAGAAGAAACTGTCCGATCGGCTGGCCAATCTGGCCGCTTTGGGTCCCGCGGGCATTGCGCGCAAACGCGCCGGCGCGATGCTGTCGGCCGAGGCCGACGAATCGCAACGCGCCTTCGTCGAACACGTGATGGCGCAGATCGATCCGGCCGGCTACACGCAGGCCGCACGCATGCTCGCCAGTGGCGACCTGCCGGGCGACCTGCGCCGTGTTGACTGCCCGGTCACGATCGCCAATGGCGAGTCCGACACGATCACGCCGCCGCAGGCGGCGCGCGAGCTGGCGCGCGCCATCGGTGCGCCGTATGTCTCGCTGGGTGCGGTCGGGCACAGCTGCCCGTTGCAGGCCGGCGCGCAGGTCAACCAGCTGCTGGGCCTGCAGGAGGAGCTTGCATGAAAACCATGGCCACACCGTCGTCGGCGGCGGAGCGCGTCCGGGCCCATCGCACGCATGGAACGGAACCCGCCGACAGCGCCGAAAAAGCGGGTGGCGAGGACCGGTACCTCGTGCCCGCGTTGCAGCGCGGGCTGCAGCTGCTGGCCGAGTTCTCGCGCAACGAGCGCGAGCTCACCGGCGCGGAACTCTCGCGCCGGCTCGGCCTGCCCCGGGCCTCGGTGTTCCGCATCCTGCAGACGCTCGAGCAGATGGGGTACGTCGAGCGTGTCGGCGAGAGCGCCCACTACAAGCTGGGCATGGCCGTGTTGCGGCTGGGCTTCGAGTTCCTGGCCTCGATGGAGCTGACCGAACTGGGACGTCCGGTCATCGACGACCTGAGCGCCGCCACCGGCCTGGCCGCCCACCTGGTGGTGCGCGACGGACGCGAGGTGGTGTTCGTCGCCAAGTCGGCGGGACGCTCCTTCATCTTCAATTCGATCCAGGTCGGCGCCCGGCTGCCCGCGCACGCCACCGTGCTCGGTCGCGTGCTGCTGTCCGGCCTGTCCATGGACGAACTTGCCGCGTTGTACCGCGGCGTCGATTTGTCCCCGTACACCGAACACACGCCGACCACGCTGGCGGCCCTCAAGGCCTTGATCGACGAAGACGCCCGGCGTGGCTACGGCGTCAGCCAGGGCGGCTTCGAGTCGGCGATCTCGACCATCGCGGCGCCGGTGTTCGACCACCATCACAAGGTTTCCGCGGCGGTCAGCGTCACCGTGCCGGCTCAGCAGGTCGATCCGCAGCAGCTCGACGAGCTGGTCACGCAGGTCAAGCTGGCCGCGCAGCGCCTGTCGCAGCACATCAGCCACGTGCCGCCGACCAGCCAACCCGTTTCATTTCCATCGAAGAATTCCAAACCATGACCACAACGGACACGCAACGCATCACGGTGGGCGAGCTCGCCGTCCGATTCCTCGAACTGCACGGTACCCGTGCCGCGTTCGGGGTGATCTCCATCCACAACATGCCGATCCTCGACGCTTTCCACAAGCGCCAGAAGATCCGCTTCGTGTCTGCCCGCGGCGAGGCCGGCGCCTGCAACATGGCCGATGCCTATGCCCGCGTCAGCGGCACGCTGGGCGTGTGCGTGACCAGCACCGGCACCGGTGCCGGCAATGCGGCCGGTGCCCTGGTCGAGGCCATCACCGCAGGCACGCCGATGCTGCACCTGACCGGCCAGATCGAATCCGACTACGTGGACCGCGATCTGGGCTTCATCCACGAGGCGCCGGCCCAGATGGCCATGCTGCAGGCGGTCGGCAAGGCGGCCTTTCGCATCCGCGATGCCGCCACCGCACTGGCTACGTTGCGCGAGGCGGTGCGCATCGCGCGCACGCCGCCGTGCGGGCCGGTCAGCATCGAGATCCCGATCGACGTGCAGGCCAGCCTGCTCGACCTGCCGGCCGACATGGCCGCTGCCGACGTGGTTCCGCTGCAGGCCACGCCGGCGCAGCTCGACGAACTTGCCGACCGGCTGAGCCGGGCGAAGCGACCGATGTTGTGGCTCGGCGGTGGCGCCCGCGGCGCCGCCGACGCGGTGGCCCGCATGGTCAAGCTCGGCTTCGGCATCGTCACCTCGGTGCAGGGCCGCGGCATCGTGGCCGAGGACGACCCGGTGACGCTGGGTTCGTTCAACCTGCAAAAGCCGGTCGAGGAGTTCTACCAGACCTGCGACGCGATGCTGGTCGTCGGTTCGCGGCTGCGCAGCAACGAGACCTTGCGTTACAAGCTGCAGCTGCCCAAGCCGCTGCTGCGCATCGATGCGAACGCGCTGGCGCACAACCGCGCCTACCCGAGCGACTACTTCGTGCAGGGCGACGCAAGCCTCACGCTGCACGCGCTGGCCGACCGTCTCGAGGGCCGGATGCAGGTCGATGCCGGCTTCATCCCCGATCTGCAGCGGGCACGCGCCAAGGCCGGCGACCAGGTCGACACGGCGCTCGGCCCGTACCTGTCATTGAAGAACACCCTGGGCCAGCTGGTCGACAAGCGCTGCTGGTGGGTGCGGGACATCACCTTGTCCAACAGCATGTGGGGCAACCGCAGCCCGGTGCTGGACAACCCCCGCGGTGGCGTGCACGCGCTGGGCGGCGGCATCGGCCAGGGCCTGGCGATGGCCATCGGCACCGCGGTGGCGAACGCAACCCATGCGCTGGGTCGCAAGACGGTGGTGCTGGCCGGCGACGGCGGTTTCATGCTCAACGTCGGCGAACTGGCCTGCGCGGTGCAGGAAAAGGCGGAGCTCGTGGTGCTGCTGATGAACGACAGCTGCTACGGCGTGATCAAGAACATCCAGGACGACATCTACGGCAGCCGTCACTGTTACGTCGACCTGGTCAACCCGGATTTCGCCGGCCTGTGCGCCAGCCTGAAGGTGCCGCATTTCCGCCTGTCGGATCCGGCGCAGACGGCCGCGACGCTGGAGCAGGCGCTGCAGGTGACGGGCGGGCCGGTGATGGTCGAGGTCGACATGAAGGCCTGGGGCCCGTTCGCCGCCAAGTTCGCCGGCCCGATCCTGAAGAAAGACTAGAGTGGAAGACGCCCCCCGTCTGTCCGGTCTCACTGCGTGTAGACCGTCCGAACCCCCCACTGGGGGGCGGGCCGGCCGCTTCGGAGCGGCCGTGCGCGGCGGCCTCCCGACTTTCATGTGGCTCGCACCCTGCGCAATGGAAAACTGACATGTTGCACGTAACCCTGATCGGATTCGGAGCCATCGGCCGTTCGCTGCTGGCGCGCACGCGTGGCCATGCGGGCCTGCGCATCACGCATGTCGTGGTGCCGCATGCGCACGTGGCACAGGCGCAGCAGGCCGCGGGTAGCGAGGTCCGCGTGACCGATGCGGTGCCGGCCGACGCGCGGCTGGTGCTCGAATGCGCCGGCCATGGCGCGTTGACCGAACACGTGTTGCCGGCGCTGGCGCGCGGGGTCGAATGTGCGGTGGTGTCCGTGGGCGCGCTGAGCGAGCCCGGCCTGATCGAGCAACTCGACGACGCCGCGCGCCGGGGCGGCACGCGGCTGCACCTGCTCTCCGGTGCGATCGGCGGCGTGGACGCGATTGCCGCCGCCCGCCTGGCCGGCCTGGACGACGTGACCTACACCGGGCGCAAGCCGCCGCAGGGCTGGCGCGGCACGCCGGCGGAGCAGCAGGTCGACCTGGACAAGCTGACGGAACCGACGGTGATCCTGCAGGCCACGGCACGCGAAGCCGCGCGCCTGTACCCGAAGAACGCGAACGTCGCGGCCACGATCGCGCTGGCCGGACTGGGGCTCGACGCCACGACGGTGCGGCTGATCGCCGACCCGGGCGTGAGCGAGAACGTGCACGAGGTCGCGGTGCGGGGCGCTTTCGGCGCGATGGACCTGACCATGCGCGGCAAGCCCTTGCCGGACAACCCCAAGACGTCGGCACTGACCGTGTTGTCGGCGCTGCGATTCCTGCACAACCAGGTCGGCCCGACCACCATCTGATACGCGACCACACAAGGCATACGACATGAGCGAGAAGATCCAGACCCTGTTGGCCGGCCGTTGGCGCGATGCCAGCGGACCGTCCTATACGACCGAATACCCGGCCGACGGCAGCACGGTGGCCAGCCTGCATGCCGCCACCGCGCAGGACGTGGACGAGGCGGTGCAGGTGGCCGAGCAGGCGCGCCAGCAGCCGGCCTGGGCCGGCCTCAAGCGCCATGAACGCGCCGGCATCCTGTACCGCATCGCCAGCGGCATCCGTGCGCGCGGTGAAGAACTCGCGCAGCTGCAGCGGCTGGACAACGGCAAGCCGATCAACGAGACACGTGCGCTGGTGGCCAGCGCCGCCGGCACTTTCCAGTTCTTCGCGTCCGCCTGCGAGACCTGGGAGGACACGATCACGCCCGCCCGTGGCGACTACGTGACCATGAGCGTGCACGAGCCGCTGGGTGTGGTCGGTGCGATCACGCCGTGGAATTCGCCGATCGCCAGCGAGGCGCAGAAACTCGCGCCCGCACTGGCGGCCGGTTGCGCCGTGGTGTTCAAGCCGGCCGAGATCACGCCGCGCATGGCGATCGAGCTGGCCCGCATCGCCGAGGCCGCCGGCGTGCCGCCGGGCATCATCAGCGTGTTGCCCGGCAAGGGTTCGGTCGTCGGCGACGCACTGGTCAAGCATCCGCTGATCAAGCGCATCGCGTTCACCGGCGGCACCAATGTGGGCATGGGTATCCAGCGGCTGGCGGCCGAGAAGCTGATGCCGACCTCGCTCGAACTCGGCGGCAAGTCGCCGACCATCGTCTGCGCCGACGCCGACCTCGACCACGCGGTGGCCGGCGTGTTGTACGGCATCTTCAGTTCCTCCGGCGAGTCGTGTATTGCCGGTTCGCGCGCCTTCGTCCATGCCAGCGTCTACGATGCGTTCAAGGAGCGGCTGCTCGCCGGTGTGCGCAGCCTGCGCGTGGGCGACCCGGCCAGCGAAAACACCCAGATGGGCCCGCTGGTCAACATGGGCCACCGGGCGTCGGTGGAGCGTTACGTGCAGATGGGCCGTGACGAAGGCGGCACGGTGCTGTTCGGCGGCGAGCGGCCGCAAGGCGCGGACTTCGACAAGGGCAGCTTCTACCTGCCCACGGTGATCGAGGGCCTGCCCAACAGCGCGCGCATGTGCCAGGAGGAGATCTTCGGTCCGGTGCTGGCGCTGCTGCCCTGGAGCGACGAGGCCGACCTGTTGGCCCAGTGCAACGACAACGTCTACGGCCTGGCCGCTGGCATCTGGACGCGCGACTACAAGACGGTCTGGCGGCTGGGTGCTGCGCTGCAGACCGGTACGGTGTGGGTCAACACCTACAAGCAGTTTTCCGTCAGCACGCCGTTCGGCGGCGTGAAGATGAGCGGCACCGGCCGCGAAAAAGGCCGGCTGGGTATCCTGGAATACACCAGCCAGAAGAGTTATTACTGGGGCACGAACGAGGCCCCGATCGCCTGGAGCATGGCATGACGACAACCCCCACCAGCGCCATCGAGGGCATCGATGGCATCACCTATTCCACCGACCGCTGGGACGATGCGCGCCGTTTCTTCGGCGACTGGGGCCTGAAGGCGGTATCCGAGGATGGCGATTGCCAGGTCTGGGAGACGCTCAACGGCGCCCAGGTGCAGGTGCGCCGTCCCGACGACGCGAGCCTGCCGCCGCCGATGGAAGCGGGGCCGACGATGCGCGCCGTGACCTGGGGCGTGACCGACGCGCAGGCGCTCGAGCCGATCGCCCGCGCCTTGCAGACGGCGCCGGGTTTCGAGGACCGGCGCGCCCAGGACGGCACGCTGCTGGCGCGTGATCCGCACGGCCTGCAGCTGGTATTCCAGGTCAGCCAGAAACGTGCAGTCGATGTCAAGGGTGTGCCGACCAATCCCTGGGGCGACACGCGCCGCATCGACACACCGTCGCCGGTCTACGACCATGCCGAGCCGGTCGAGATCGGCCACGTGGTGTTCTTCACCGACAAGCTCGACGCCATGGAGGCGTTCTACGCATCGCTGGGCTTCGTGACCTCCGACCGTTACCCTGGCCGCGGCGTCTTCATGCGCTGCGCGCCCGACGCCGGCCACCACGACATCTTCCTGCTCGCGCTGCCGAACAAGGGGCCGGGCCTGAACCACGTGGCCTTCACCGTGCGCGACATCCACGAGGTGTTTGGTGGCGGCCTGCACATGAGCCGCAAGGGCTGGAAGACCCAGCTCGGCCCGGGCCGCCATCCGATCTCCAGCGCGTTCTTCTGGTACTTCGAGAATCCCTGCGGCGGCCTGATCGAATACAACGCCGATGAAGACCATCTCACGCCCGCCTGGCAGGAGCGCAGCTTCGAGCCGGGGCCGACCATGTTCGCCGAATGGGCGATCGACGGCGGCATCGACGGCAACACGCGGCGCCAGCCGAACGTGCAGGCCTCGGGCAAGTTCCTGACCGAGAAAAAATAGACCGGATGCGTGGACCATGAAGAAGCGCTTGCAGCACGGGGTGGTGATCGTCGGCGGCGGCATCGCGGGGTGCACGCTGGCGATTCTGCTGGCCGATCGCGGCGTCGCGGTGACCGTCGTCGAGCGCCAGCGGCAATGGCAGTTTCATGGTTCGGGCATCTTCGTCTACAGCAACGGACTGGCCGCGTTGCAGACCATCGGCGTGTTGCCGGCGATCCTGGACAGCGGCTTTGCGATCGCGCGCGGGCGCAATGTCTATTACGACCAGCGGGGCGAACCCATCACCGAGACTTTCTATCCGCATGCGCCCGGCACCGACCTGCCCCCGATCCTGGGCATGCGGCGTGCCGAGTTGCACCGCATCCTGCTCGAACGCATGCAGGCGCTGAAGGTGCAGGTGCGGCTGGACAGCACGGTGGCGACGCTGGACGAGCCTGCCGGCGGCGATGCGGTGCAATTGCGACTCGCCGACGGCACCACGATGCGCGCCAGCCTGGTCGTCGGTGCCGACGGTGTGCGCTCCCAGCTGCGCGGCCTGCTGTTCGGCGCGGTGGAGCCGGTCGATACCGGATTCGGCGTGTGGCGCAGCATCCACCGCAGGCCGGCGCATCTGGTCGACAAGATCATGATGATGGGCGTGGGCAAGCGCCTGGGCATCATGCCGATCAGCGATGAGCAGCTGTATGTCTACGCGACGACCAACGAGCCCGGCCATCCGTTCTACGAACCCGCCACGCTGCACCGGACCATGCGCGAGAAGTTCGCCGAGTTCAAGGGTCCCGCGCAGGCCTTCCTGGACGATTTGCGCGAGCCGGCGCAGGCCTTCTACACGGTCGTGGAGGAGGTGCGCCTGCCCCTGCCCTGGAGCCGGGGACGTGTCGGTCTGATCGGCGATGCGGCCCATGCATCGACACCTTTCATGGGCCAGGGTGGCGCGATGGCGATGGAAGACAGCATCGTGCTGGCCGACATGCTGGCACGCGGCGACGATGTGGCGCAGACCTTGAGCGCGTTCGGCGAGCGGCGCCAGCCCAAGTGTGCCTTCGTGCAGGAGGCGTCGCGCCGCGTGGGCGAGGCCGGTGGAACGGAGAGCGCCGGCAGCTGTGCGGCGCGCAACGAGCGCATGCGCGACCATGCGCAGGCGGATGTCGATACCTTTTATCGGAGACTGTATGCGTTTGATGATGTTGCCGCGGCCTGACAAGGCCATTGCCGCGCTCGCCCTTGGCGTGCTGGGCCTGATCCCGCCGGCGTTCGCCCAGTCGGGCGCCTTGTCCTCGCCGACCGAGAAGTACCTGGCGCAGGAGCGTTTCTCGCTCGTCGCGCCGTTTCCGCCGGGCGGGCCGATCGACAGCCTGGCGCGCATCATGGCGGACGGCCTGAGCAAGAAATACGGCCAGCCGGCCGTGGTCGAGAACCTGCCCGGCGCCGCCGGCAACATCGGCATCGGCAAGGTCAAGCGCGCCAAGGGCGACGGCCGGACCCTGCTCGTCGTGCCCGCGGGCAACCTGACGATCAATCCGACGCTGATGCCGGACTTCCCGTTCAACATCGAACGTGACTTCGTGCCGATCACGATGCTGGCCAAGGCGCCGAACGTGCTGGTCGCGCATCCGTCGACCGGCTTCAAGACGGCACGGGACCTGATCGCCGCGGCCAAGGCCAGGCCCGATACCCTGTCGTTCGCGTCGCCGGGCGTGGGCAGCGGCCTGCACCTGGCCGGCGAGTTGTTCAAGAACCAGGCGCAGGTGGAGATCCTGCACGTGCCGTACAAGGGCTCCGGCCAGGCGCTCAACGACGTGCTGGGCGGCACGGTGCCGCTGATGTTCAGCAACCTGCCGGTCATGTTGTCGTCCATCCGCACCGGCAAGCTGGTGGCGCTGGGCATCACGGACGTCAACCGCAGCGCGGTCGCGCCCGAGATTCCGACGCTGGCCGAGCAGGGCGTGGCCGACGTGGTCGTCACGTCCTGGTACGGGCTGCTGGCGCCGGCGGGAACACCGCCCGAGGTGGTCGAGCAGCTGGCCAGGGATGCGCGGGAGATCCTGAACCAGCCGGCGGTGCGCGAATCCCTGAACGCACAGGGCCTGAGCGAGTCCACCATGACACCGGCCGCGTTCGGTGCCTACATCCGCAACGAGACGAACACCTGGGCCGGCGTCATCAAGGCGCGCAGGATCGTCGCGCAATAAGGGGAAACGGCCGTGACATCCACCACCGACCAGCCGACGATGCTGCTGACCATCGTGATGAAGCACCATGCGGGCCTGACGCTCGAGGACGTGCAGTCGCGCATGAAGGCCAGCGACTGGTGGGAACGATTCCCGCCCGAGGGCGCGCGTGTCGTGTCGTGGACCGTGGCCATGGGCCTGGGCCAGATCGTCACGCTGGAGTTGCCGCCCCACCTGCTGCCGGTCGTCAACCTGGAACTGGAGCGTTCCGCCTGGGGCGTCTTCAAGACCGAGTGTTATCCGAGTTATGACTTCGTCCCCGTTCGCGAGCGTATTCGCGAGCGGGTTCGCAACGGGGGCCAATAAGCCCGGGCCCGGGCCCCTGTTTCCATTTGTTTTCAAGGAGGTATTTCCATGATTCCCATCGCCGCCGTCTCCGCACCCGTCATCGCCAGCTACCTGGAGCCGCACCAGGCCCGCGACCGCAAACCCACGGCCTACGAGGACCTGCTGGGCGACTCGATCGAACGCGCCTATGCGGCCGGACACCACGAGATCGACGATCTGCTCGCCTACCTGAACAAGGCCGGTCCGCTGGGCCCGGACGGGCAAGCCTGGACCCCCGAAACCTTCCAGGCGGAAATGGCCCGCCTGGGCGCCTGACGAACACCCGAGAGGAGAACACCATCATGACCGCCAACAGCCCCACCGAAGTCGATGCCGTGCTGGCCCGAGGCCTGCGCGACCTCTGGTACCCCATCTGCCCCTCGTCCTTCGTCAAGGACACGCCGATCTCGCTGCGCCGGCTCGGCTACAAGATCGCCGTCTGGCGCGACCGTGCCGGCGCCGTGCACGCGCTGGAAGACCACTGCCCGCACCGCGGTGCGCCGCTGTCCATGGGCGTGAACCTGGGCGACCGGCTCGCATGCCCCTACCACGGTGTCGAGGTGCGTTGCGACGGACGCGTCACCAAGGTGCCGGCCAGCCCGGGCTGCACGCTCGAGGGCAGCCTGGCCGCGCGCAGCTTCCACGTGCGGGAAGCCCACGGCGCGGTGTTCCTGTACAACGCCACCGACCCGCACTTGGCCGAGCCGCCACCGCTGCGCCTGCCCGAGGAGATGACCAGCGGTGAATGGTCCGGCTTCCTGTGTTACACGGAGTGGGGCGCGGACTACCGCTACGTCGAGGACAACGTCATCGACCCGATGCACGGCACCTTCGTGCACAAGCAGTCGCACTCGATGAGCGAGGGCGACATCAGCGCCAAGTTCCAGTTGCGCCGCACCGACAACGGCTTCATGTTCGAGAAGGCCGGCCAGCGCAACGTCAACTTCGACTGGACCGAGTGGTGCGACACCGATCTGCACTGGATGCGGCTGGAGATCCCGTATCCGAAGACCGGCGGCCCGGGCGGCCCGTTCACCATCATCGGCAGCTACACGCCGATCGTCGAGAACGTCTCGGCGGTGTTCCACTGGCGGCTGCGCAAGCTCAGCGGCTGGCAACGCGACACCTGGCGCTTCCTGTACAAGAACCGGCTCGAGGCGCGGCACTGGACCGTGCTCGAGCAGGACCGGGTCATGCTCGAGGCGATGGAGCCCGACGCGAACCGGCGCGAGCACCTGTACGAGCACGACGTCGGTCTCTCGCGGCTGCGCCGGCACAAGCAAAGCCTGGCACAGAAGCAGATCGCGGCTGCGCAACAGGCGGCCGACGCCAAGGCCGCTGCGCCCGCCGCCGCCGCGCCGGCCGCCACGGCCAAGGCCTGAGGCCGTGCC
>JBFIDI010000038.1:0-19990 GCA_041581405.1 Burkholderiaceae bacterium | reverse complement strand
CGCCATCCAGGTCAAGGAACTGGCGCTGGCCGGCTCCGAGATGGTGCGCATCACGGTCAACACGCCCGAGGCGGCCGAGGCGGTCGCGCCGATTCGCGAACAACTCGACCGCATGGGCATCGACGTGCCGCTGATCGGCGATTTCCACTACAACGGCCACCGCCTGCTGACCGACTACCCGGCCTGTGCGCAGGCCTTGTCCAAGTACCGCATCAACCCCGGCAACGTGGGCAAGGGCGACAAGCACGACAAGCAGTTCGGCCAGATGATCGAGGCGGCGATGCGCTGGAACAAGCCGGTACGCATCGGCGTGAACTGGGGCAGCCTGGACCAGGAACTGCTGGCGCGGCTGATGGACGACAACGCCGCGCGCACGACGCCGTGGGATGCGAAGTCGGTCATGTACGAGGCGCTGATCCAGTCCGCCGTCGGCTCGGCCGAACAGGCCCGTGCCATGGGCATGGATCCGAACCAGATCATCCTGTCCTGCAAGGTCAGCGGCGTGCAGGACCTGGTGGCCGTGTACCAGGCGCTGGCGCGCCGCTGCGACTATCCGCTGCACCTGGGCCTGACCGAGGCCGGCATGGGCGCCAAGGGCATCGTCGCCTCCAGCGCGGCCTTGTCGATCCTGTTGCAGCAGGGCATCGGCGACACCATCCGTGTCTCCCTGACGCCGGCGCCGGGCGAAGCCCGCACGCAGGAGGTGGTGGTGGCGTCCGAAATTTTGCAGGCGCTCGGCGTGCGGGCCTTCGTGCCGTCGGTCACCGCCTGTCCGGGATGTGGTCGCACCACCAGCACCACGTTCCAGGAGCTGACGCAGCAGATCGACGACTTCCTGCGCGCCCAGATGCCGGTGTGGCGCGAGAAATACCCCGGTGTCGAGAAGATGAAGGTCGCCGTGATGGGTTGCATCGTCAACGGGCCGGGCGAGAGCAAACATGCCGACATCGGCATCAGCCTGCCCGGAACCGGAGAGGCGCCGGCCGCGCCGGTCTTCATCGACGGCGAAAAACGCATGACCTTGCGCGGCGACACGATCGCGCGCGATTTCCAGGTCGTGGTGGAGAACTACATCGCACAGCGTTTCGGCACCGCCGGCGCCGTGACGCAGTCGAACTGAACATGTCCAGCAGCAGCATCAACACGAGCGCGCCGGAGTCGAGCCGCATGCGCAAGCTCTCGGCCGTCAAAGGCATGAACGACATCTTCCCGCCCGAATCGGCGCAGTGGGAGTGGTTCGAGCAGCAGGTGCGCGAGGTCATGGGCCAATATGCCTATGGCGCCATCCGCACGCCGATCGTCGAACACACCCAGCTGTTCGTCAAAGGCACCGGGGAGACCACCGACATCGTCGAGAAGGAGATGTATTCCTTCGAGGACCGGCTCAACGGCGAACACCTGACCCTGCGCCCCGAGAACACGCCCGGCGTCGTGCGGGCCGCCATCGAACACAACCTGACCTACGACGGCGGCAAGCGCCTGTATTACATCGGCCCGATGTTCCGCCACGAGCGTCCGCAGCGCGGTCGTTATCGGCAGTTCTACCAGGTCGGCGCCGAGGCCCTCGGATTCGCCGGGGCCGAGGTCGATGCCGAACTGATCGTGCTGGCGTCCCAGCTGCTCGAACGCATCGGGCTGCCCGGCGTGCGGGTCGAGCTCAACAGCCTGGGGCTGCCGGCCGAGCGCCAGCAGCATCGGGTCGCCCTGATCCGCCACTTCGAGCAACACACCGACCTGCTCGATGCCGATGCCCAGCGACGCCTGCACAGCAATCCGCTGCGCATCCTGGACACCAAGAACCCGGCCATGCAGGAGATGGTGGCGCAGGCCCCGCAACTGCTCGGCTTCCTGGGCGAGCAGTCGCTCAAGCATTTCGAGACGGTACAGGCCTTGCTGAGCGCCTGCGGCGTGCCCTGGAGCATCAATCCGCGTGCCGTGCGCGGGCTCGACTACTACAGCCACACGGTGTTCGAGTTCGTCACCGATGAGCTGGGCGCGCAGGGTACCTTGTGCGGCGGCGGACGTTACGACGGCCTGTTCGAGGTGCTGGGCGGCAAGCCGACGCCGGCCGTGGGCTGGGGCCTGGGCATCGAGCGGGTTCTGGAACTGCTGCGGGTGCGAGGCCTGGCCGCCGCGGCTCCCGTTCCCGACGCCTATGCCGTGATCCCGGACGCCGAACTGCTGCCGGTCGCATTCCAGACCGTGCTGGCCCTGCGCCGCGCGGGCGTGCGGGTGCAGATGCATGCGGGTAACCAGGCCGGGGCCGGCAGCATGAAGTCCCAGTTCAAGCGGGCCGACAGCAGCGGCGCCCGGTATGCGCTGGTTTTCGGCCAGCAGGAAGTACAACAGGGCACGGTGATCGTCAAGTCGCTGCGTGATGGAACCGGCGCCCAGGAACTGCGTGCGCTGACCGGCGTGGCAGATTGGGCCGCGACCCTACAATCGCCCACCTGAGCAAAGACAGTCCATGGCAAAACAACTCGACCTCGAAGAACAAGAGCAACTCGACCAGATCAAGCATTTCTGGAAGCAGTACGGCAACCTGATCACCTGGGTGCTGATCGCCATCCTGGGCTCCTATGCCGGATGGAACGGTTACCAGTACTGGCAGCGCAACCAGTCGGCCCAGGCATCAGCGCTGTACGACGAGCTCGAGCGACTGGGCGCACAAGGCGACCCGGCCAAGGTGCAGCGCGCGTTCACCGACATGCGGGACAAGTTCGGCGGCACCGTCTTTGCGACGCAGGGCGGCTTGCTGAGTGCACGCCTGCTGCAGGAGGCCGGCAAGACCGACGAGGCCAAGGCGGCGCTGATCTGGGTCGCGGACAACGCCTCCGACGCGGCCTACCAGGCCATCGCCCGCCTGCGCCTGGCGGCGCTGCTGGCACAGACCAAGGACTATCCGGGCGCCATGGCCCGGCTCGACGGCGAGTTCCCGGACGAATTCAAGCCGCTGGTGGCCGATCGCAAGGGTGACCTGCTGATGCTGCAGGACAAACCCGCCGATGCCCGCGCGCAATACCAGCTGGCCTACGCCGGACTGGACGCACGCAACGAATACCGACGGCTGGTCGAGATCAAGCTGACCGCGCTGGGCGCCGACCCCCGTCCGGCGGCCGACGCCGGCGCCGCCCCGGAGAAACAGAAATGATGTCCCGCTTCGAGACCCGCAGCTGGCGCGGCGCCCGGCGGCTGGCCGTGGCGGCCGTGGCCCTGGTGCTGGTCGCATGTGCCAGCGGTCCGGACAAGCCCCAGCCGGCCGAACTGAGTCCGAACGCGGCGCTGATCAGCGTGCGCCTGGCCTGGAGTGCGCGGATCTCGCCGGTGCGGTATCCGCTCGACGTCGATGTCAGCGGCACCACGGTCACGGTCGCCGGTTCGGACGGCAGCGTCGCGGCCTTCGACAGCGGCAACGGGGCCGAGCAGTGGCGGACCTCGGTCGGAGCCGAAATCAGTGGCGGCGTGGGCAGCGATGGCCGCTACACCGCGGTCGTGACCCGGACCAACGAACTGGTCGTGCTCGAACGCGGGCGGGAGATCTGGCGCGAGAAACTCGGCGCGCTGAGTTTCACCGCGCCGCTGGTGGCGGGCGAACGCGTATTCGCGATGACGGCCGACCGGGTCGTCAGCGCATTCGATGCGCGCTCGGGCCGGCGCCTGTGGAGCTACGCGCGCCAGGGCGACTTCCCGCTGGCGTTGCGCCAGTCCAGCGTGATGTTGCCGGTGGGTGACACGCTCGTGGTCGGCATCTCGGGACGCCTGGTGGGCATCAACCCGTTGACCGGCAGCCTGCGCTGGGAGTCGCCGATCGCCACCGCGCGCGGCACCAACGACGTCGAGCGCCTGGTCGACCTGGTCGGTCGGGTCAGCCGCGACGGCAACGTGGTGTGCGCCCGGGCATTCCAGGCCGCCGTCGGCTGTGTCGACACGACACGCGGCAGCCTGTTGTGGTCGCGGCCGGCCGCCGGCGCCAATGGCATCCATGGCGACGGCGAGACGATCTTCGGCACCGAAAGCGACGGCAAGGTGATCGCCTGGCGACGCAGCAATGGCGAGCCGGCCTGGACCTCCGATCGCCTGCGCTACCGCGGCCTGACCGCGCCGCTGGCGATCGGCCGCTCGGTGGCGGTCGGTGATGCGACCGGCCTGGTGCATTTCCTCTCGCGCCAGGACGGCAGCCTGCTGACCCGCATGCCGACCGATGGCTCGCCCATCGTCGCGGCGCCGGTGCTGGCGGGCAATACCCTGGTCGTGGTGACCCAGAACGGCGGCGTATTCGGCTTCCGTCCGGACTGATGCGCAGGCAACGGGGCGCAACTGCACCATGAAACCCGTATTGGCCCTGGTCGGCCGACCGAACGTGGGCAAGTCGACGCTGTTCAACCGCCTGACCCGCAGCCGCGACGCCATCGTGGCCGACTATGCCGGGCTGACCCGTGACCGCCACTATGGCAACGGCCACCAGGGCAAGGTCGAGTTCATCGTCGTCGATACCGGCGGCTTCGAGCCCGACGCGGCCGACGGCGTCGTCCGCGAGATGGGCAAGCAGACCCGCCAGGCCGTGGCCGAGGCGGACGTCGTGTTGTTCATCGTCGACGCGCGCAACGGCCTGTCGGCCCAGGACCACGACATCGCGACCTTCCTGCGCCGGCTCGGCAAGACCTGCGTGCTGGTGGCCAACAAGGCCGAGGGCATGACCGACGGCACCCGGCTCGCCGAGTTCTTCGAACTGGGCCTGGGCGAGGTCCACCCGATATCGGCCTCGCACGGGCAGGGGCTGCGCTCCCTGCTCGACCAGGTCCTGGCCCCGTATGCCGCCGCACAGGAAGAGGCCGACGCGGACGAAGACAAGGATGCCAGCGCGATCAAGCTCGCGGTGGCCGGCCGACCGAACGTCGGCAAGTCCACGCTGATCAACACCTGGCTGGGCGAGGAGCGACTGGTCGCGTTTGACCAGCCGGGTACCACACGCGATGCGATCATGGTGCCGTTCGAGCGCCACGGACAACGTTTCGAGCTGATCGACACCGCGGGGCTGCGCCGGCGCGGCAAGGTGTTCGAGGCAATCGAGAAGTTCTCGGTCGTCAAGACACTGCAGGCCATCGAATCGGCCAACGTGGTGTTGCTGCTCATCGACGCCACCCAGGGCGTCACCGACCAGGACGCCCATATCGCCGGCTACATCCTGGAGAGCGGGCGGGCGGTGGTGGTGGCGATCAACAAATGGGACGCGGTCGACGAATACCAGCGTGAACTGGTCAAGCGTTCGGTCGAGACCCGCCTGCCGTTCCTCAAGTTTGCCTCGCTGCACCTGATATCGGCTCGCAAGCGCCAGGGCCTGGGCCCGTTGTGGGCGTCGATCGCGCAGGCGCACAAGGCCGCCAACTGCAAGATGTCCACGCCGGTGCTGACGCGGCTGCTGCTCGAGGCGGTCCAGTTCCAGAGCCCCAAGCGCGCCGGGATGTACCGGCCCAAGCTGCGTTATGCCCACCAGGGCGGCATGAATCCGCCGGTGATCGTCGTGCACGGCAACTCGCTCGAACACGTGACCGATACCTACAAGCGTTTCCTCGAAGCGCGGTTTCGCAAGGAATTCAACCTCGTGGGCACGCCGTTGCGCATCGAGATGAAGACCTCGCACAACCCTTATGCGGACAAGGACAAGTCCTGATGGCGGGGGCCGGGCGGCGCAATGACCGCTGATGGGCCGTGCCTGCGGGGGGCCATACCGGACTCGCGCGGGTTTCGCGCCGCCGCTGTGGTATCGTCCTTGCTTCTTATCACATCTTGAACACGGAGAATATCGTGAGCAACAAAGGTCAACTTCTGCAGGATCCCTTCTTGAACGCCCTGCGCAGGGAACATATCCCGGTATCCATCTACCTTGTCAACGGCATCAAGTTGCAGGGCCAGATCGAATCCTTCGACCAGTATGTTGTCCTGTTGCGCAACACGGTCACGCAAATGGTCTACAAGCATGCCATCTCGACCATCGTGCCCGGGCGCGCGGTCAACTTTTCCGTGACCGAGGGCGGTGAAGCGCCTGCGGCCACCTGAGCCGGCTTGTTGCCGGCCCGGCTGATGGCCGTGTGTTGATCGCCCGTCCGCCTGTTTCCCGACTTGTCCAATCACACTGAAACCTCCGACGCCGCCACCATCCTGGTGGGTGTCGACCTGGGGCTTGCGCACTTCGACGGTGCTCTGGAAGAACTGAGCCAGCTGGCCGTGACGGCCGGACTGGATCCGGTCGCGCGCGTCACCTGCAAGCGCAAGGCGCCGGACGCCGCGTTGTTCCTGGGCAGCGGCAAGGCCGACGAGATCAAGCTGATGGCGCAGCAACTCGGCGCCAGCGAGATCGTGTTCGACCAGAGCCTGAGCCCGGCGCAGCAGCGCAACCTGGAGCGCTACCTGGAACTGCCGGTCAACGACCGCACCATGCTGATCCTCGAGATATTCGCCCAGCGTGCGCGCAGCCACGAGGGCAAGTTGCAGGTCGAACTGGCCCGGCTGCAATACCTGAGCACGCGGCTGGTGCGCCGCTGGTCGCACCTGGAGCGCCAGCGCGGCGGCATCGGCGCCCGCGGCGGCCCCGGCGAGACGCAGATCGAGCTGGACCGCCGGATGATCGGCGAGAGTATCAAGCGCACCAAGGAGCGCCTGCGCAAGGTCAAGCGCCAGCGCCAGACCCAGCGCCGTCAGCGCCAGCGCCGGGACACCTTCGCGATCTCGCTGGTCGGGTACACCAATGCCGGCAAGACCAGCCTGTTCAACAGCCTGGTCAACGCGCGGGCCTATGCGGCCGACCAGTTGTTCGCGACGCTGGACACCACGACCCGCCATCTCTACCTCGGAGACGCGTCCCGTTCGGTGTCCTTGTCCGATACCGTGGGGTTCATCCGCAACCTTCCGCACGGGCTGATCGATGCGTTCGAGGCGACGCTGCAGGAGGCCGTCGATGCCGACGTGTTGCTGCACGTCGTCGATGCATCCAATCCGAACCACCTCGAGCAGATGGACGAGGTCGCCCGGGTGTTGCGCGAGATCGGGGCGGCGGATATCCGGCAGATCCTGGTGTTCAACAAGCTCGACGCCATGGAGCCGGAGCGCCGGCCCCTGGTGCTGCATGACTGGATCACGTTCTGCGAGAACCAGACGGAGCGACTGTTCGTCAGCGCGCGCACCGGCGAGGGCATGGCCGAGCTGCGCGCACGGCTCGCGCAGCTGGCACGTGGCGAGGGCGACGACGAAGCACCGGGGCACGAGAAATCCCACGGTGAAGCGGAGGCTGTTGTGCAATTGGGCACAATCGAACGATGACGAAAACGAGAATCTGAGATGAAAGCGTATTTACCTGCTTCCGGCTGGTCCCGGATCGGCCAACGCGCGCGCGGCATGTTCAATCTGAACGACTCGCGCTGGGGCCGTGGCGACGACAAGCCGAACGAGGACGGCAAGTCGGACCCCGGGCCGCGCGACGAGGACCCGCCCGAGTTGCCACCCCCGTCGAACAACCATCGGCCACGGGGCCAGGGCCCGCAACAGGGTCCGCCGGACCTGGACGAGTTGTGGCGTGATTTCAACCGCAAGCTTGGCGGCCTGTTCGGCGGCGGTGGACGCGGCGGACGTGGTGGCAACGGCGGCGGACTTGGCGGCGGCGGATTCCAGCCCGACATGAAAAGCGCCGGCATCGGCGCCGGCCTGATCGCGGCGGTCGTGGTGCTGATCTGGCTCGGTACCGGCTTCTTCATCGTGCAGGAGGGCCAGCAGGCCGTCGTGACCCAGTTCGGCAAGTACAAGACGACGGTCGGTGCCGGTTTCAACTGGCGGCTGCCGTTTCCGATCCAGCGCCATGAACTGGTGTTCGTGACCCAGATCCGCTCGGTGGACGTGGGGCGCGACCTGGTCGTCAAGGCAACCGGCCTGCGCGACTCGGCGATGCTGACGCAGGACGAGAACATCGTCGAGATCAAGTTCGCCGTGCAGTACCGGCTCAGCGATGCGCGCGCCTTCCTGTTCGAGAGCAAGAGCCCGACCGATGCCGTCGGCCTGGCGGCCGAGACGGCAGTGCGCGAAGTCGTCGGCAAGATGCGCATGGACTCGGCCCTGTCCGAGGAACGCGACCAGATTGCGCCGCGGGTGCGCGAGATCATGCAGAAGATCCTGGACCGCTACAAGGTCGGCATCGAGGTGGTCAACATCAACCTGCAGCAAGGCGGTGTACGGCCTCCCGAGCAGGTGCAGGCCGCGTTCGACGACGTGCTCAAGGCCGGCCAGGAACGCGAACGCGCCAAGAACGAGGCCCAGGCCTATGCCAACGACGTGATTCCACGTGCGGTCGGTTCGGCCTCGCGGCTCAAGGAGGAGGCCGATGCGTACAAGGCCCGTATCGTCGCGCAGGCGCAAGGTGATGCGCAACGCTTCAAGTCGGTGCTGGCGGAATACCAGAAGGCACCGCAGGTCACGCGTGACCGCATGTACGTGGACACGATGCAGCAGATCTATTCCAACGTGACCAAGGTGCTGGTGGATTCGCGCTCGGGCTCGAACCTGCTGTACCTGCCGCTGGACAAGATCATGCAGCAGACCCAGTCCGGCGCCGACGCCTCGACGGCCGCACCGGCCCCGGCGAGTACCGTCCTGCCCCCGGTCTCCAGCACCTCCGACTCCCGCTCGCGGGATGCCACGCGGTCGCGTGAGCGTGAAACCCGCTAGGACACCATCATGAACAGGTTAGGATTTCTATTCACCAGCATCTTGCTGCTGCTGGCCATTGCCAGCTCCATGTTGTTCGTCGTCGACCAGCGGCAGTTCGGCGTGTTGTACGCCCTGGGCCAGATCAAGGAAGTGATCACCGAGCCCGGCTTGAACTTCAAGCTGCCGCCGCCGTTCCAGAACGTCACCTACATCGACAAGCGCCTGCTCACGCTCGACAGCACCGACCAGGAGCCGATGCTGACGGCCGAGAAGCAGCGCGTGGTCATCGACTGGTACGTGCGCTGGCGCATCACCGATCCGGGTGAATACATCCGCAACGTCGGTCTCGACGAGACCGCGGGTGCCAACCAGCTCAACCGCGTGGTGCGCAACGCGTTCCAGGAAGAGATCAACAAGCGCACCGTCAAGGAGCTGCTGTCGACCCGGCGCGAAGACCTGACGGCCGACGTGCAGTCGGAGGCACGCGAGAACGTCGGTGGCGCCAAGCCCTGGGGCATCGAGATCGTCGACGTGCGTATCACCCGTGCCGACTACGTGGACACCATCACCGAGTCGGTCTACCGCCGCATGGAAGCCGAACGCAAGCGGGTCGCCAACGAACTGCGCTCCACCGGCGCTGCCGAAGGCGAGAAGATCCGCGCCGATGCCGACCGCCAGCGCGAGGTGACGATCGCCAATGCCTACCGTGACGCGCAGAAGATCAAGGGCGAGGGTGATGCCGAGGCGGCGCGCATCTACGCCGAGGCGTTCGGACGCGATCCGCAGTTCGCCCAGTTCTACCGCAGCCTGGAAGCCTACAAGATGAGCTTCAACAAGAAGGGCGACATGATGGTGATCGATCCGCAATCGACGGAGTTCTTCAAGTCGTTGCGTGGCACGGTCGCGCCGGCACCGGCCGCGAAGAAATAAGGCTTGGACTCGGGCGACGTCTTCTGGCTGGCGTTGGCCCTGGTGCTGGTCATCGAGGGTCTGTTCCCGTTCCTGTCGCCGGCGCAGTGGAAACGCATGTTTCTGCAGCTGGTGCAGATGCAGGACGGACAGATCCGCTTCTTCGGCCTGTGCAGCGTACTCGGCGGGCTGTTGCTGATCTGGTTGCTCACCTGAGCCGTCGGGTGCGGGCGCAGCCGGTAGAATCGCTGTTTTAACAGCCTCCGAGAAAACATGTCCGCCTGGGTCCTGCCGGATCACATCGCTGATGTCCTGCCGTCCGAAGCGCGCCACATCGAAGAGCTGAGGCGGGACCTGCTCGACACCGCCCGCCGCTACGGCTACGAGCTGGTCATGCCGCCCGTGCTCGAGCACCTCGAATCGCTGCTCACCGGTACCGGCAAGACACTCGACCTGCAGACCTTCAAGCTGGTCGACCAGCTCTCCGGTCGCATGCTCGGCCTGCGCGCCGACAGCACGCCCCAGGTTGCGCGGATCGACGCCCACCTGCTCAACCGGTCCGGCGTCACGCGGCTGTGTTATTGCGGGCCGGTGCTGCATACCCGCCCCGACAAACCCCATGCCACGCGCGAGCCGCTGCAGTTCGGCGCGGAGATCTACGGCCATGGCGGCCTGGAAGCCGATCTCGAGATCCTGCTGCTGGCGCTGGACTGCCTGCGTGCGGCGCGGGTTCCCGCACCCATGGTCGATCTGGCCGACGTGCGTATCGTCGATGCCCTGCTCGAGGACGTATCCGAGCAGTCCACGCAGGTCGAGGACATCCATCATGCGCTCGCATCCAAGGACGCCAGTGCCCTGGCCACGCTGACGCGCAACCTCGATCACGCCGCGCGGGAAGCGTTGCGCGCCCTGGTCGACCTGTACGGCGACGCCTCGGTGCTCGAACGTGCGCGTACCGTGTTGCCGGCCAAGCCGGCGATTGCGGCCGCGCTGGACCAGCTCGGCTGGCTGGCCGGCCACCTGCACGAGGTGGCCGTGAGTTTCGACCTGGCCGACCTCCGCGGTTATGCGTATTACAGCGGCGCGCGTTTTTCCATCTTTTCCCCGGATGCGGTGGACGCGCTGGTGCGCGGCGGGCGCTACGACGAGGTCGGCGCGGCGTTCGGACGCAAGCGACCCGCCGTCGGATTCAGCCTGGACGTCAAGGCCCTGGTGGCCGCCGTGCCGCCGCGCCCGCTGCATGCGGCGATCCGCGCACCCTGGAGCGAGGCCGAAGACGTGCGCAAGGCCATCGGCGCGTTGCGCGCCAAGGGCGAGACGGTGGTGTGCGTGCTGCCAGGACACGAGAGCGAAGTCGATGAGTTCCAGTGTGATCGCGAACTGCTGCAGGTTGCGGGGCAATGGGTGGTGCAGGCAATTTGAAGCGGACTGTTGAACATGAAAGCAAGCAAGGGGCGTAACGTCGTCGTCGTCGGAACCCAGTGGGGCGACGAGGGCAAGGGCAAGCTCGTCGACTGGCTGACCGAAAGCGCACAAGGCGTGGTGCGTTTCCAGGGCGGGCACAACGCCGGCCATACGCTGGTCATCAACGGCGTCAAGACCGCGCTGCACCTGATCCCCAGCGGCATCATGCGCGCCGGCGTCAAGTGCTACATCGGCAATGGCGTGGTGTTGTCGGCCGGCAAGTTGTTCGAGGAGATCGAGGGACTGGAACGCGCCGGTGTCGAGGTGCGTTCGCGCCTGCGCATCAGCGAGGCCTGTCCGTTGATCCTGCCGGTGCACGTGGCGCTGGACGTGGCGCGCGAAGCGGCGCGCGAGCAGGGCGGCCATGCACGCATCGGAACCACCGGGCGCGGCATCGGCCCGTCCTACGAGGACAAGATCGCGCGGCGCGCGCTGCGTGTGCAGGACCTGAAATATCCCGAGCGTTTCGCAGCCAAGCTGCGCGAGCTGCTGGAACTGCACAACCACGTGCTGACCGGTTATCTCGGCTCGGCCGCCTACACGTTCGACGGCCCCCTGGCGCAGTACATGGCCGATGGCAAGGTGCAGTTCCAGCCGGTCTTCGACGAGGCGATGCGCCATGCCGAACTGTTGCGCCCGATGATGGCCGACGTGTCGCGCGAACTCAACGAGGCCCATGCCCACGGTGCCAACCTGCTGTTCGAGGGTGCGCAAGGCACCTTGCTCGACGTCGACCACGGCACCTATCCCTACGTGACATCGAGCAACTGCGTGGCCGGCAACGCGGCCGCCGGCTCCGGCGTCGGACCCGGCCTGCTGCATTACGTGCTGGGCATCACCAAGGCGTATTGCACCCGGGTCGGCGGCGGTCCGTTTCCGACCGAGCTCGACTGGGAGGCGCCGGGCACGCCCGGCCACCACATGAGCACCGTCGGCGCCGAGAAAGGCGTCACCACCGGGCGCTCGCGGCGTTGCGGCTGGTTCGATGCGGCCTTGCTCAAGCGTTCGGCCCAGGTCAACGGCCTGTCCGGCCTGTGCGTGACCAAGCTCGACGTGCTCGACGGACTCAAGACGCTGAACCTGTGCACCGGCTACGAACTCGATGGTGAGACGCTGGACATCCTGCCCATGGGCGCGGACGAGATCGCCCGCTGCAAGCCGATCTACGAGGAGATGCAGGGCTGGAGCGACAGCACGGTCGGCGTCACCCGCTACGCGGACCTGCCGATTGCCGCGCGCCTGTACCTGCAACGCATCGAACACGTGGTCGGAGTTCCGATCCACATGGTCTCGACCAGTCCGGATCGCGACCACACGATCATGATGCGCCACCCGTTCCTGGCCGACTAGGGCCGACACCATCCCACCAAAGCACAACCCGGCCCCGGAAGGATTCCAGCATGTTGACAGAAGACGGCAAGCACCTGTACGTCAGTTATGACGAATACCACAACCTGATCGAGAAACTGGCGATCCGCGTCCACCAGTCCGGCTGGCAGTTCGACACCATCCTGTGCCTGGCGCGCGGCGGCATGCGGCCGGGCGACATCCTGTCGCGCATCTTCGACAAGCCGCTGGCCATCATGTCGACCAGTTCCTACCGGGCCGAAGCCGGCACGCAGCAGGGCAACCTCGACATCGCGCGCTACATCACCACGCCCAAGGGCGAGATCGCGGGCAAGGTGCTGCTGGTCGACGACCTGGCCGACACCGGCAAGACGCTGGCCGCCGTCATCGACCAGCTGCGCAACAACTACAAGCCGATCACCGAACTGCGCAGCGCGGTGATCTGGACCAAGGGTGTGTCCGCGTTCAAGGCCGACTACTCGGTGGAGTTCCTGCCGACGAACCCGTGGATCCACCAGCCGTTCGAGGGTTACGATTCCATGCGACCGGAGCAGCTGATCGAGAAGTGGAGCGTCTGAACCATGGCGTCCGGACCTCCCGTCAGCTCCACCGGCCTGATCCACCATCCGTACAGTCCGCCCGAGGGTTTTGACGCGCCCCAGCCGGCCGTGCACAAGGCCTCGACGGTCATCTTTCCCGACGTGGCCGCAATGCGCAGCACGGAATGGAAGGACAAGACCGGCTACACCTACGGCCTGCATGGCACACCGACCACCTTCACGCTCGAGGAACGGCTGGCCACGCTCGAGGGCGGGTTGCAATGCCTGCTGGTGCCCAGCGGACTGTCGGCGATCGCCACCACCTGCATGTCGCTGCTGCGCACCGGCGACGAAGTACTGATTCCCGACAACGCCTACGGCCCCGCCAAGACCCTGGTCCAGGGTGAACTGGCGACCTGGGGCATCACGCACCGGTACTACGATCCGATGGACCCGCAGGACCTGGCCGACAAGATCGGTCCGGCGACCCGGCTGGTCTGGCTGGAGGCCGCCGGTTCGGTCACGCTCGAGTTCCCGGACCTGCTGGCGATGGTGCGCATCTGCCGCGAGCGCAACGTGATCAGCGCGCTGGACAACACCTGGGGCGCGGGCCTGGCATTTGCGCCGTTCGACCTGACGCCCGGCTCGGGCGAGACGCCGCTGGCGGTCGACCTGACCGTGCATGCGTTGACCAAATACCCCAATGGCGGCGGCGACGTGCTGATGGGCAGCATCGTGACGCGGGACCCCCAGCTGCACCTGCGGCTCAAGCTGACCCACATGCGCCTGGGCCTGTCGGTCGGCGCGAACGACGCCGAGGCCGTGTTGCGGGGCCTGCCCAGCATCGTGCTGCGATACCAGGCACACGACGCGACCGCCCGCGCCTTGGCGGCCTGGGCACAGGGCCAGCCGGAGTTCGTCCAGGTGCTGCATCCGGCCCTGCCGGACTCGCCCGGGCACGCGCATTGGCGCGAGGTGTGCCATGGCGGCCCCGGCAGTGCGGCCGGCCTGTTTGCCGTGATCATCGACGCGCGTTTCGGCCAGGACCGGGTCGATGCCTTCTGCGATGCGCTGCAGTTGTTCAAGCTCGGCTACAGCTGGGGCGGGCCGATGAGCCTGGTCGTGCCCTACACGTTGTCGGACATGCGCACGCAATGGCCGGCGCACCTGCGCCGCGGCACCGTGGTGCGCTTCTCGGCCGGACTCGAAGCGCTGGCCGATCTGCAGGCGGACATCGAACAGGCCTTGCAGCGCAGCCTGCGCTGATACCGTGTTTTCATCGATAGGCTGGTCGCCGGGCCTGCGCTAAGCTCGGCGACATGTCCTCAGGCCCCAACTCCCGTTCGCCCGATCCCGGCGTGCCCCGCATGCCGGATCCGATGGAAACCACGACCCCGGCTCCGTATTTACTGCCGCCTCCCGAAGGGCCGCAGAAGACGATCAACCGGCTCGGGCCCGGGGCGCCCTGGCGCTGGCTGGCCCTGGGCTGGCGGGATCTGCGTGCCCACGTCGGTATCGCGTTGTTTTATGGCGTCAGTTTCTGGCTCATGGCGGTGGTGCTGGCACTGGTCTTTCGCAACAAGCCAGAATATGCGATCTCGATCGCCTCGGGGTGCCTGCTGATCGGCCCGTTCCTGGCCATGGGTCTGTACGAGGTCAGCCGGCGCCGCGAATCCGGACGCACGCCCGACCTGGCCTCGTCGCTGACCTGCTGGGACGTGCGCCTGCGCAGCGTCGGCCTGCTGGTCCTGGTGCTGATCGTGCTGGAACTGGTCTGGGGGCGGGCCTCGCTGGTGGTGTTCGCCGTGTTCTTCAACACCGGCATGCCGTCGACGAGCGGCGTCATCGAGGCGGTGTTCAATCCGCAGAACTGGGAGTTCGTCGCGGTGTACCTGGCCGTCGGCGGCTTCTTCGCAGGCCTGGTTTACGCGATTGCGGTCGTGTCGATACCGATGATCCTCGATCGGGACACCGATGCGATCTCGGCCGCCATCACCAGCCTGCAGGTGGTGTTCTCGAACTTCGGCGTCATGCTGCTGTGGGGCGCGACGATCACCGTGCTGGTGATGCTGGCGCTGCTGCCCTGGGGCCTGGGCATCGTGCTGGTCGGCCCCTGGCTCGGCCACGCCACCTGGCACGCCTACCGCGGATCGGTTTCCTGGCAGGACGACGACGAATCGGCGGCCGATCGGGGCGAGCAGGTGTCCACCGATTGAGGGAGCCGGTTTTGCCCCGGGCGGGTTGAACTGTTACAGTGGGGCTTCAATACGAAAGGTCAAATTGGCAACACCTAACTACGGATACGAGAAGCGACAGAAGGAACTTGCGAAGAAACGCAAGAAGGAAGACAAGCTCCGGGAAAAGGCCCAGCGCAAGCAGGGCGGTTCGGGCGATGGAGACTCGGCGGCGTCCTACGTCGATCCCACACCGGCCCCCGGTGATCGCGCTCCCGGCAGCCCGATGTCGTCCTGACGACGATCGCGCGCATCAGGCCGATTGCGGTTGTTCCGCAAGACGGCCGAGCTCCATGGTCGCGGCCACCGCGTCCATGGCCGACGCGCTGCGGTCGGCCGGAGTCAGGGGCCGGGCCGTGGCGAAGTTCCTGAAGTTGCGCTGCATCGACTGCAGGTAGACGGGATCGTAATGCTGGGTGAGCAGGTCCTGCACCACGCTCGGCAGCCGCCCCTCGCGCACCGCCGATTTCCACGCCTGTACCACCGCCTTGCCGCGGATTTCGGTCAGGGCGTCGAGCCGGGCGCAAAACGCCTCGGTGTCGCGCACGAAGAAGTCGTAGTCCTCCATCAGCAGGGCCACGCGTTCCTGGTCGGGCAGCACCAGGTTCAGGCAATGGCCGCGTGATCGCATCGCATCCATCAGTGCGACCGGCACCGCCACGTTGCCGACCTTGCGGCTCTCGCTCTCGACGAACACCGGCCGCGCCGGATCGAGCCGACGCAACACGTCCCATACCCGGGTGTCGAACGCCTTCTGCGACGGCTGCGGCAGGCCGGGAATCGCTCCCAGCACCGAACTGCGGTGGTGGGCCAGCGCCTCCAGGTCCAGCACCTGGGCACCGGCCCGTGCCAGGGCATGCAGCAACCGGGTCTTGCCGGAACCGGTGGTCCCGCAGACGACCTGGTACTCGAACTGGCCGGCCAGGCGTTCGGTGTCCGCGACCAGCGCGGCGCGAAACGCCTTGTATCCCCCTTGCACGATGTGCACGCGAAACCCGATCTGGTCGAGCACCAGCGACAACGAGCCGCTGCGCTGGCCGCCCCGCCAGCAATACACCAGAGGACGCCAGCTGCGGGGCTTGTCGAACGCGCGCTCCTCGACATGGCGGGCGATGTTGCGCGCCGCCATGGCCGCACCCATCTTGCGCGCCTCGAAGGGGTTGACCTGCTTGTAGGTCGTGCCCACGGCATGACGCTGTGCGTTGTCCAGCGTCGGCCAGTTGACCGCGCCGGGCAGGTGATCGAGCGCGTATTCGTCTTCGCTGCGTGCGTCGATCACGGTGTCGAACTCGTCGAGCCGGCGCAACAGGTCGACCGCATCCACGGGCGCCAGGCTCACAGGGCCCTCCTTGCGCTGCGCAAAGCGGGCGTTTGTGCGGGTATGTCGCGGCCGCCGCTCATGGCAGCAACTTGCGCAGCACCGGCCAGACGTTGGCCAGCATGAGGGGTTGCGCCTGTGCGTTCGGGTGGATGCGGTCGCTCTGGAACAGACGCGTGGCGTCTTCGCCGTCGGCCACGCCCTTGAGCAGGAACGGCACCAGCGCGGCGCCGTGGGCCCGGGCCGCCTCCTCGAACAGGCCGGCGAAACGGTTGGCATAGTCGCTGCCGTAGTTCGGCGGCACCTGCATGCCGACCAGTACCACCTTGGCCCCGGCCTGGCGCGCCAGGTCGGTCATGTGTCCCAGGTTGTCCTGCGTCATCTGCAGCGGCAGGCCGCGCAGCGCATCGTTGCCGCCGAGTTCGATGATCACGTGGCTGGGTTTGTGCTGCTCGAGCAGGGCCGGCAGGCGACTGCGTCCGCCCGAGGTGGTGTCGCCGCTGATGCTTGCATTGACGACCCGTGCCGGCACCGATTCGCCGCGCAACTTCTGCTCCAGCAACGCAACCCATCCGCTGCCGCGGCGCAGGCCGTATTCCGCGCTCAGCGAGTCACCCACGACCAGGATCGTGCTGGCCGCCGCTTTGCCCTTACCATTGCCGCTGGTGTCGGCCTTGGCGACGGCAGCGGATTGCGCCCAGGCGCTGGCGCCGTAAAACCCCATGCTGCCGGCCGCGCCTGCTGCCACGATAAAGTGTCGTCGATTCAAAACCATAAGCCTTTCATGCCCAACGCCAGCGCAGAGCCCATCATTGCGGTCGATCACGTGTTCAAGTCGGTGACCGATTCGACCGGTACCCTCGATATTTTGCGCGATATCGATTTTTCCCTGGCGCCGAGGGAGACTGCCGCCATTGTCGGCGCCTCGGGCTCGGGCAAGAGCACGCTGCTGTCGATCATCGCAGGTCTGGACACGCCCACGCGCGGCACCGTGCGCCTGGCGGGCCAGGACCTGTTCGCGATCGACGAGGACCAGCGCGCCGCGTTGCGGGCCGACAAGGTCGGCTTCGTGTTCCAGAGTTTCCAGCTGATGGGCAATCTCAACGCGCTTGAAAACGTGATGTTGCCGCTGGAACTCTCCGGCCGGCGCGATGCGCGCAAGGCCGCCGGCGAAATGCTGGCGCGTGTCGGCCTGTCCGAGCGCCTCGGCCACTACCCGAAGGTGCTCAGCGGCGGCGAGCAGCAACGCGTGGCGCTGGCGCGTGCCTTTGTCGTGCAACCGGCCGTGTTGCTGGCGGACGAACCCACCGGCAGCCTGGACTTCGCCACCGGCGAGACCATCATGGAGCTGATGTTCGACCTCAACACCGAACTGGGCACCACGCTGGTGCTGGTCACCCATGACCGCGGCATCGCACAACGCTGCACCCGTCGCATCACGATCGAGGCCGGGCGCATCGTCGAACCGGCCGCCGCGGCCTGACGGCAACACGGCGGGCAATCCGGTCGATACGCCCCGTGCCGGGCGAAACGGATCGCCCGGCCCGCGGCACCGGATAATCGACGCATGTCCAGTCCCAAGATCGTGTTCGGCTTTCACGCCGTCGGCGTGCGCCTGCGCACCGCACCCCAGTCCATCGTCGAGCTGCATGTCGACGCCAGCCGGCGCGACGCGCGCATGCGGCAATTCATGGAACGTGCCGCCGAAGCCGGCGTGCGGCTGATCGAGTCCGACGGCCTGCGCCTGTCGCGCCTGTGCGGCGGGCACGGTCACCAGGGCGTGGCCGCGCGGGTCCATCCCTTGCCGGTGACCCGCTCGCTCGACGAACTGCTCGAGAACCTGGAGGAATCGCAGGCGGCGCTGCCGCCGGCGCAACGCACCGCGCCCTTGCTGCTGGTGCTCGACGGCGTGACCGATCCGCACAACCTCGGCGCCTGCCTGCGTGTGGCCGACGGTGCCGGCGCCCATGCGGTGATTGCGCCCAAGGACCATGCCGCCGGCATCAATGCCACGGTCGCCAAGGTGGCCAGCGGCGCCGCCGACACGGTGCCGTATTTCATGGTCACGAACCTGGCCCGCACGCTGGGCGAGCTCAAGGAACGCTCGATATGGGTCATCGGCACCAGCGACGCGGCACCCCGGTCGTTGTACCAGGCCGATCTGCGCCAGCCGGTGGCGCTGGTGCTGGGGGCCGAAGGCGCCGGCATGCGCCAGCTCACCGCCAGGACCTGCGACGAACTGGTGCAGATCCCGATGCGCGGGGCGGTCGAGAGCCTGAACGTGTCGGTGGCCAGCGGCGTCTGCCTGTACGAAGCGCTGCGCCAGCGCAGCCTGCCCCCGGGCGCCTGATCAGACCCAGCCCAGCGCGCCGACCAATGCACCGGCGCCGAGCAACCACAGCAGGTGGAGCCGGGTGCGCCAGACGACGATGGCACTGGCGGCGGTCAGCAACCACGACACCCAGGCCGTGGACCTGCCGGCCGCGGACGACGCCAGCACCCAGGTCGTGGCCAGCAGCAGGGCGATCACGATCGGCGCCATCGCCATCTTGAACGCCCGCACCGATCGACGGTCCCGGTTCTCGTGCCCCCAGCGGCTGGCCGTGTAGGTCAGCACCGTACTGGGCAGCAACACGCCGACCAGCGCCACCAGCATCGCCGGCAACGCGAGCACAAAACCGCCGAGGTTGAGGCCGACGTTCCAGCCGAGCAAGGCGATGAACAACACGTTCGGCCCGGGCGCGGCCTGTGCCAGCGCGATGCTCGACGCAAACTGCGGATCGCTGAGCCACATGCGCTCGTCCACGAGGTAGCGGTGCATCTCGGGCGCGAGCATGATGGCGCCACCGATCGCCAGCAGCGACAAGGACAGGAAGTGGCTGAACAAGGCCAGCCATTCGGACCAGCCGAACACCATCGTCATGCGCGGCCCAGCCGGTACCAGGCCCAGGCCCAGGCCGGCACGCCCAGCCCCAGCAACACCCACAGCAGCGGCACGCGGAAGTGGCCGACGGCCAGCAGGCAGGCCAGGCCGACGATGGCGCAGGCCATGCGACCCATCACGTTCCGGCGCAGCGCCGGGAGCATCTTCAGCCCGGTGGCCGCAATCAGGCCGGCGGCGACCGCGGCCAGGCCGCGCAAGGCGCCCTGGGCCATCGGATGGTCGGCAATGCCGGCAAACAGCACCGCCAGTGCCAGCACGATCAGCAGCGGAAAGGCCAGCATGCCCGCCAGCGCCACCAGCGCGCCACGCCAGCCGAAATGCCGCCCGCCGATCATCAGCGACAGGTTCACGACGTTCGGCCCCGGCAGGACCTGCGCAACCGACCAGTCCTCGACGAACTCGTCGAGGGTCAGCCAGCGTTTCTTCTCGACCAGTTCACGCTGCACGACGGCCAGCACGCCGCCGAATCCCTGCAGCGCCAGCAGGCTGAAGGACCAGAACAGGTCGCTCAGCGAGGCCGGCCGGCATTCGGCAGCAGTGG
>JBFIDI010000037.1:0-20168 GCA_041581405.1 Burkholderiaceae bacterium | reverse complement strand
GCGGTGATACCGCTGGAGCCGTCGATGAAGGCCGACACCTCGGTACGGGCCCGGTTCTCCACGCCGACACCGGCGCCGCTGAGCGCCGCGCCGGCCTTGCCGCCGGCGGCGATGGCCACCGAACTGGCTGCGACGCGTGCATCGATGCTGCCGGTGGCCACGGCGTCGAGTGTCAAGTCGCCGGCTGCGTCCACCGATGCACCAAGGATGCGTGCCTGTACCTGGGCGCTGGCCGAGGTTCCGCCACCGAGCACCAGCTGCCACAAGTCGCTGTCGCCGAAATCCTGGCCGGCCAGATTGGCGACACGCTCCAGGCGCCAGTTGTCGGTGTCGCTGTAGTCCGTGCTGCCCAGGTTGACGCTGACACCGTCCAAGCCACTCCAGACATACACGTTGTCGCCGACCCTGACGCGGGTCTGCTTGTCCTTCGTATTGACCAGTGTCTGGTTGCCCGTCGTACTGTCGACGTCATACACCAGCGCCGGCGCATCGCCGATGAAACGGTAGACATCGCCAGCACGCACGCCGTCGAGTACCCGCACGGTGGTGCCCGCGGCAACGCTGGCCAATGCGTCGTCGCTGTCGTGGCTGGACGCGACCGCGGCATCCGGATCCCAGCCGATGAAGTTGCGCGCCAGCGCAAAACCGACCGATGCGCCGACACCGGCCGTACCGCCGGCCGATACGGTTTCGCTGGCTGCGAGAACGCGCGCATCGATCGTCGCGTTGCTGCGCGCGTCCAGGTCGACGTTGCCTGCCGATACAACGACGGCGTCATCGCGGATCTCGGCCACCGTGCGCGACAGGATGATGTTCAAGGCCGATGCACCGGCCCCGCTGACGGCGACGCCGGCCTTGGCGCCGGCGGCAATGCCGACCGCGGCCGCGCCGGTACGGGCATCGATCGACGCCGTGGTGTCGGCGCTGACGACGACGCCACCGATCAGTGTCGTCACCGTGGCGCCCGCCACGGACGCGGTCACCTGGTTGGCGATACGGTTCTCGGCCAGCGCCACGCCGACCGACAACGCCACGCCGCCGGTGGCGCCAAACGCTGCAGCGATCGCGGCAGCGCCGGCATCGGCGGTTATGGTCGAACTGTCGATGGCCCGCACCGAGACGGTCCCTGCACGGATCGCGCCGCCGTCGATGCCGGCCTGCACGTTTTCGCTGATGCGGTTGATGCTGTCGGCCCCGGCGCCGCCCAAGCCGATGCCGTTGCGGCCGGCGGCGACCGCCACCGACGCTGCACCCACCGTGGCGTCAATGACCTGGTTCGCGGTGGCGGTCAGGCTCAGCGCACCCGTGGGTGTGGTCACATCCGTATTGGCCAGGTAGGCGCGCACCTCGAGCGGGCTTTCCACACCATCGTTCCAACCGATGTCGTTGCGCGCAAAAGCCGCACCGACCGACGCACCACCGGCGGTCCGGGTCGGCGACAACGCGGCCGACACGGATGCCGCCACCACCGTCGCATCGATACGCGCGGTGCTGGATGCCGACAGCGTCACGACGCCGTTCGCCTGCAGATCGCTGCCCGATGCGAACGCGTTGGTGCTGCCCAGCACCGTGTTGCGGGCATAGGCGCCGCCACCGCTGAGGGCCAGCGCGCTGCTGCTCGAGCTGTAGCCGGCGGCCACCGAGGCGGCTACCGACTCTGCCGAGATGACCGACGTACTGGTAGCCGCCAGCGTGATGGCGCCGGACACACTCTGGACGTCGCTGTCCTGGATCGACGCCAGCACCCGCGTGTCGACCGTGTTGTATGCGAGCGAGGCGCCCACGCTCAGGGCGCCACCGGCGCCGGTGCCGGTGCTGGCCCCCACGCCGATGGAAAAGCCGTAGGTCTCGGC
Organism: Burkholderiaceae bacterium; assembly: GCA_041581405.1. Taxonomy (GTDB): domain Bacteria; phylum Pseudomonadota; class Gammaproteobacteria; order Burkholderiales; family Burkholderiaceae_C; genus CAISIP01. The sequence goes on along the minus strand of JBFIDI010000037.1, from coordinate 18,315 downwards.
CGTGATGGTCGAGTCGTCGCTGGCCGCAACAGAAACGGCACCCGCCGCGCGTACGTTCTGCGCCGGATCGGCCAGCGTGGCAGCGCTGCCGATGACGCTGGCCTCGACCGTGCGAGTGATGGTGTTGTCAGCATAGGCGCCCGCACCCGAGATGGCCGCGCCTCCGCCGCCGGTGGACGCACCCACGGCGGCCGCGCCGGCCAGCGTCAACGCGTCGATCTTGCCCGTGGCACGGGCATCGAGCGTGATCGTGCCGGCCGCGTCAACGGTCGAATCGTCGACCAATGCGCGCACGTTGCCGCCATCGATGTCGTTGAACGCCAGCGCAGCACCGATGGACAGGCTGCCACCACTGCCGGTGCCCGCGCTGAGTGTGAGCGAGAAGGCCACACCACCGGCGTCCGCCGTGATGGTGGCGTCATCGCTGGCGCGCAGCAACACGTCGCCGGTACCGGTGGTCGTGAGCTGGCTGCGCCGCAGGCGCGACTCGGCCTTGCCCCGCACCGTGTTCATGGCCAATGCGCCGGCGCTGGCGATACCGGCGCTCGAACCCACGCCCGAACCCATGCTGCCCGCGACCGCGCCACCAATGGCCAGTGCCAGGATGTTGCCGACCTGCTCCGCCTCGAGCGCCACGTCGCCGCCGGCGACGATGCCGGCGTCATCGGCATAGGCCGAGACGTCGCGGTCGAGGTTGTTGTAGACGAACGACGCACCGGCGGCGGCGCCGAGCGCGCCTGACTGCTGGCCGGACGCCAGGCCGATAGCCACGCCGCCGGCGATTCCCTCGATGCGGGACTGGTCGACAGCCTGCAACGAGACGTTGCCCCCGGCCGTGATCGTGTTCGCGCCGGTATCGGAGATACCCGCCTGCGTGTTAGCGTCGATGGTGTTGGCCGACACACCGACGGCTGCGGCAAAACCCTTGACCTTGGTGCCCGGCGGGTCGCCCGGGGCCGGGGTGGCCACCGCGACGGCAATGCCCGCCGCGACCGACGTGATGCGCGCGTCATTGCGTGCCAGAACCGACAACGTGCCAGTAACGTCAACGTCCGCGCCGGAAATGAAAGCCTGCGCGCCGCCGTCGATGCGGTTAATCGCGATGCCCGCACCGAAGCCGTTCTGCCCGCCATACGCAATGGCGCCGGCCACCGCGGTAATGCCACTGGTGTCGGTTGCGCCGACAAACAGGCTGCTGCCGCTGACGCTCGCGCCGTTGTCGATCCATGCGGCGGTACGGGTGTCGAGTGTGTTGTAGGCGATCGAGCCGGCAATGCCGGTGCCCCGTGCGGATCCGGCCAGGCCGGCGGCAATCGCCAGCAGGTCGCCGGACGCATCGGCGTTGACGGTGACGGCGCCGACATTGAACAGCGAGGTGTTGCTGACGTAGGCCAGGGTCTCGGCGTCCACCAGATTGACGGTGACCGCGCCGGCCAGGCCGAGCGAGCCATTGCGGTTGGTCGACAGCGCGGCGGCACCCGAGACTGCGATGTTGTGGGTGTTGTTTGTCGCGCGCACATCGAGTCCGCCCGATCGGGTGAACGTCGCTCCGTTGATGCCGGCTGCCACGCTGTCGTCCAGCAAATTGACCGATACGCTGCCGGACACGGCGCGACCATGTTTCTGGCCTCCGGCCGCCTGCTGCGCATTGGCGTCGGCCTTGGGGTCCGGCTTGTCGTCGGTCTTGGCGGCCGCCAGCGTGGCGGTGACCACCAGGCCGGTGTTGTCGGCCGCCACCGTGGTTGTGCCGACGGCGCTGAACGAGCCGCCGGCGGCACTGTCGGCCGCCTCGGACAGGCTGTGCCCGCTGCCGCTGGCCAGCGCAGCATTCAGATCGACCCGGTTGTTCAACGCGGTATCCGTGTGCAACGCGATATGCGTGGCATCGATCACCTTGGCGAAATAGACCGTCGCGCCGTTGTCGTCGACCAGGCCGCCGATGCTGGTGCCGCCGCCGTTGTCGTAGACCAGCGCCTGGCCGTCGTAATAGGCATGGGCGCCGTCGAAACCAATGGTGTCGCGAGCGTTGTCGACCCGCGGCACGGCATGTAATGGCGCGCCGATCGCGTGTTGCTCGCCTTCAGCCACCGACGCGTCGAGTTCGATCGTGACACCGTGCAAGGCGTTCTCGCGCGAGTCCGCCAAGCGGATCGTTGTCGCGTTGACCACGACGGCGTAATAAAGGTTCTTGTTGGCCAGGCCACCGACGCTCTCGCCGCCGCCATGGCTGTACATCAGACCCTGGCCGGTGACGAAGCCGTGCGCATATCCCAGGTCGATGTCGCCGCTGGCGCCGTCGACCGCGCCCACCGGCGCGAACACCCGGCCCAGGTTGTGCTGCTCGCCGAGCGCGCCAGCGCCGTCGAGGTCGAGCCGCAACGTGTGGCCGTTGCCACTGCCGGGATAAGCCGCCGTGTCCAGGTCGATCGCATCGCCGTCCAGCGCCGCCTGCGCGTCTTGCGCCAGTTGCAGGCTGGTGTCGCTGGCGCGGATCACGACATAACTCTGGCCATCGACCAGGCCGCCGACATCGGCGCCGCCGCCGCTGCGGTACACGACCCGGTCACCGGTCTGGAAACCGTGGCTGTGGGCCAGCGTGAGTTGGTCGGCCGCGCTGTCGATGGCGCCAGCGCCGAATCCGTCTGTCTGCAGTGCTTCGTTGTTTGAGCGCGCCAGCGCCACCGTGGTGGCATCGATGCGGCGCACCACATAGGCGTCGCCATCGACCAGGCCGCCGATCGGCGTGTCGCTGCCGCCATCGCTGTAACGCACGACGTCACCGGTGAGCATGCCGTGCACATAGCCCAGGTCGATGGCTTCGGCGGCGCTGTCGACACCGACGTTGGGTGCCGCCGCCCCGAGTCCGACGGCGCGGTTGCCGATCAGCGCGCGGGTGTCGCGGTTGATGACATTGGTGCCCACCGTCATGCCAAAGCCCAAACTCTTGCCGATACTCACGGCGCCAGCGATGTTCAGGTTGAAGGCGTCGTCGTTGGCGGTCACGTCCACCGCGGCGCCGGCGTCGATCACCGCGCCGGCACCAATCCGCGCCAGCGTCCGGTTGTTCATCGTCACCAGGTTCAGCACGCCATTGACAGCCGAGTCGCTCGCCTTGCCACCCGAGACACCGAGCGAGATGGTATTGGTCACGGTCTGCGCGTCGTCACGCAGATTGGTGGCGTCGACCAGCGCGCCCGATTCGATCACCGCCGTGGCGGTGTTGTCGGAGAACCCGGCAACGAATGACCCGCCGACACCCCCCTTGCTGCCGCTGTTGCCGAACAGGCTGTTCTCGGTATTCTGGCCGAACGCGGCATCGATGATGTTCTTGAAGTTGCCGGCCAGGCTCACCACTTCCAGATCGGTGCGTGCCGTGACGCCGACATCGCCCGCGGCATACAGGCCCGCCTGGTTGATCCGCGCGCCGGATTCGATCCGTGCATCGGCCGAACTGTCCAGCACCAGGATGCCCGCGGACAGGGCCCGTCCGACCTTGTTGCCCTGGGCCTGGCTCTGCGTCCAGCTGCTGACATATTCGGCCGCGCCCAGGTTTGAATCGGCCAGGTGCTGGACCAGCACGCCGATCGCCTGCCCGGGCTTGCGCACGTCATCCCACGGCGTCTCGTACGGCAGCCGTGTCCGTGCGTCGACCCGGATCGCACCGGCGGCATCGACACGTGCGCCGGACGCAATGACAGCGACGGCGCTGTTGGCAAAGTCGCCGAACGACAGCGCCAGGCCATAAACCTTGGCGCCTTCCAGCCGCGGCTTGCTCGGATCGTTGAATACCGCCACCAGGCCCTGGGTGTTGATGTCCGGTCGATCCAGTGCACCGGCACGCAGGCGCACGTCACCACCGGCATCGACAACGGATGCGGCGCCGAAAGTCGCGTGCGCTGCAGCCTCGTGCTGCGCATAGGTCGCGGCAATGACGCCCAGGCTTTTCCCTCTTTCCGGCGCCGGCAGCTCCCCGCCTTTTTTCACCGCGGCATTGATCTTGGCATCGCCGGAAGACTTGAACGCCGCGCCCAGCAGACCCGCGACCGCACCCGCCGCATCGTCGTCACCGTTGGCCACGTCCACGCGGAGCCGGATCTCCTGCAGTGCGATGACCGTCCGGTCGATCGCATTGCTGCGGGTAGCTTCGCCCCCCTGGAACTTGGTGTTGCTGCTGTTCTTCGTACTGGCGGTTTGCGCAGTGACACGGATATCACCGTTGGCGGCGCTGATGCTGCCATCGATGATCGCGTCGGCGCCGACATCGGACAGCGCAACCGTAGCGCCGATGCCGAGCGACTGGTTCTTGCTGGAGCCTTCGGCCTTGGCCTCGAAAACACGGGTGCTGTGGGCCAGGATGTCGACGTCGCCGCCTGCGACGATCGTCGTGCCGAGGCCGACGGTCGTGGTCGCCTGCTGGTAACCTTCGGCTACCGTCACCGCCAACGACAGCGGCACTTTGGCCAGCGCGCCGGAGTTCAGCGTCTTGGTCTTGGCCGATACCGTGTTGCCGGTGACGGCACCGAGCACGACGTCACCGGAGGAGAAGATCGATGCCCCGTCGGCCAGGGTGACGGCCGCCGTCGCATCGGAGCGCACATAACTTGCGCCCCAGGCAAGCCCGACGGTGAACACATTCGCTTCCGAATAGGCATCCGCATCGAGCACGACCCCGCCACCGCGCGTATAGATCGCGGCGCCCGCATCGACCGTGACGTCGGCTACCGCGGTCGATCGCGCGTACCCACCCAGCACCCGCAGGTTGAGGAAAAAATCGGCCAGCGCTTCGGCCAGGGCCTGGCCCGTCTTCTCGAACCACGCGGTCGGTCCGCGTTCGACCGGGCCGGTGTCATCGCCACCGAACAACACGTCGTTGTCGGCCTCGGCGCGGATCACGATATTGCGGCCAAAGAGGGTGGCGCCATGGATGGCGATACGCGCCTCGGCGATCGCATTCGGGTCATAGGCGTAGGCGAAGGTCTGGTCACGCGCCAGCAAGGTGATGTCGCCACCTTTGCCCAGCAACCCGTCGACGCGCACGGTGATGGCACTGCCGGTCGCGAAAGCACCCGGCTCGGCGATGGTGATCAGATCGTCGTGGGTGTAACCCGTGCCAGGGTCGCGCAGCGTGACCGTGGGCTGGCCATCGGTGTCCACCACCACATCGACGGACAGGCCGGTGCCTGTGCCACCGGTGGTGGCCACGTCGCGATAGACGACACCCGGGCTCCAGCCATCCGCGGGGCTGGTCTGGGCCGTGATGCCGGCAGGCATTTGGGCCGGGTCGGTGCCCTCCTGCTCGTTGTAGGTCTCCAATGCCGCGCCCGTGTCGAGCGTGATCGCGCCGCTGAGAAAACGGATGTCTCCCGAGGGGCCCAGCGAGACACCGGAGACGGCGAACGGCAAGGCCGTTTGCCGGGTGGTCATGAAGACATTGCTCTCCACCACGATGGAGCCGCGATCGCCGCGCAGGCCGTCGCCGTCCGAATTGGCGCCTGCGACCACGTCCAGGTCGCCACCCTGCATGTCGATATCGCCGGTGAAGGTGATGGCGCTGTCGCCGCCCAGCCTCAGGTCCAGATTCGCTCCCCCCATCTCCAGCCTGCCGATCGACACGATGTCTGCGCCGCGGTTGACGATGCTGACCGTGCCGGTCGGCAAGGCTGCACTGACGGACGATCCGGTCACTCCACCGCTGCTGGACCAGAAGAGAAACGACGACCCCTCGTGCGCCAGTGTGAGCTGCGAGCCGCTCTGCGTGAAGCGCAGCGTCTCCTGAAATGGGCTGCCGTAGAAGTTGACGTCGTTGCCCACGGTTTCCACACGCAACGGTATCTCGATGCCGGTGTACAGCAGGGCGGAAACACCGGCGTACACCGAGCCCTGCAGGATCACGCCGCCGCCATCGGGCACGATGAAACTTCCGCTGGTGGCATCGGCGGGATCGAGAACTCTCAGCCCGTCCACACCGCCGTCGCCGCCCGCAATCTGCCCGCTGACGCTGCCACTGCCATGTACGGTGAAGCCGTCGTCCACGTTGTCTGCGCCGGTCAGGTACTCGAAGCCGGCAAACCGCACGGCGCCCACCGTGCCGGCATCGGGGCCGGTGATCTCCCACAAGCTGTCCCGGTCCGGGCCACGCAAGGTGTCCGCGCCGGCCGTCGAGCCTGTGATGCGCTCGAAGCCCGCGATACGCGCCGCGCTGGAACTGGCGCCCGCACCCAGGTCGACCGTCACGGCACTGCCGAATCCGGTGTAGTCCAGCGTGTCGACGCCGCCACCGCCCAGCAACGTACCGGTCAACGAGCCGCCGTTGGTGAAGACGAAGTCGTCGCGATATCCATGGCCCGACAGGTTCTCGAAGGAGCTGAAGCTCACGTCGTAGATGACCACCGGGTCCTGGTCGAGGGTGCTGGTGCTGCCCGGCGTGCTCCAGGCACTGGACTGCAGGTCGATGGTCGTCGCCAACGCCGCGGTCGGAGACAACCCAATGGTCTTGTCGTCGATCACCCGCACGTAGTAGGTCGTGCCGTCGACCAGTCCACTGGTATCGGCGGCACCCACCAACGTGCTGCGATAGGTCACGGCCTGCCCATCGACCAGGCCATGGGCGAATGGCAGCCGCAGCGTGTCGGCGGCGGCATCGAGTTGCGTCGTGGTGTCGAGCGCCGTCGTCGAATGGCGCATGGTGACCACACGTCCCGCGTTGTCGGCACTGTCGATGGTCCAGGTGTTGTCGTCGGCCACGCCGACCAGCGTGTTGTTGCCTGCGCCGCCGATCAGTGCGTCGATGTTGTCGTTGCCCACACCCAGTTTCACGGTGACATCGCGTGTCGTGGCGCCGTAGTCCAGCGTATCGGTGCCGCCGGTGCCGCCATCGATACCGCCGTCCATGGACGCCACATCGTTGGCAAAGACGAAGGTGTCGTCCCCGCTGCCGCCGACGAGCGCAACGACGTCGGAGAATTCCACTGCCGGGCCGAGGCCGGACACCGTGCCCCCGCCTACGGCATCGAGGCTCCATGCCAGGTCGGACGTGGTATCGGCGGACAACACGTCATCGCCGTCGCCGCCGTGCACGACGATGCTGGTCAAAGCGCCTGTCATCGCCGTCAGCGCCAGGCTGTCGTTGCCGTCTCCCAGGCGCAGCGTCAGCGACTGGCTCGGCTTGAGCCACTGCAGCGTGTTGGTCAACCCGGGCGTGGCCACCGTATCGTCGTAGAACTGCCAGCTCGCGCTGACGAGGGCCATCGTCGTGGCGTCGACATCCTGCAGTTGCCAGGATTCGGCCATCACGCTGCCGTAGGCCACCGCATCGACGGCGCCGGCGTCGACGATCGGCTCCAGGTTGCCGTAACGCAACGTCTTGCCGTACAGCGCAACGGTGTGCCCGGTACCGGTCTTGGCATTGACGATGGAATAGGCATCGCCGCTCTGGTTGTAGACAACCAGCGCATCGGCACCACCGCTGCCGCCGTCGAGCATGCCGCTCAGGCTGCCGTCGATCTCGATGACGAATTCGTCGCGCAGGTCGGCCGCGCCGACGAGGTTCTCGATGCCGGCGAACGCCAGCACGCCCTGGATCTCGCCGCCGTCGGCGTCGTCGATGATCCAGACGGCCGGGGCGTCGGCGCCGGTCAAGGTATCGATGCCGGCGCCACCGATCAGGTCGCCGACGTTCAGCGCCTGCGCCGTGCCGGTGGCCGTGCCCTGGCCCAGGTCGACCGCGATGGACGACTGGTAGGCCGAATAGTCCAGCGCGTTGGCACCCAGGGCGCCGTCGAGCGTGCCCGTGATGGCGGCCTGGTCGGCAAAGCCGAACACGTCGGCGCGACTGCCGCCCTGCAGGTTCTCGATACCCGTGAATGCGATGCTGTTGTTCAGCGTGCCCGCGCCCAGCGCCGAGAGTAACCAGTGGTTGTCGACGTCGGCACCGCGCACGGTGTCATCACCGTCGCCGCCGTCGATATCGACCGGTGCAGTGACGTCGACCAGCGTGAAGCTGTCGGCACCACCGAGGCCGTGCAGGGAAACGCGCTGGATGCCTTGCTGCGCCGTGCCGTATTGCGCGTTCAGCGTGCCGGACGTGAAGTCGATGATGACGCCGCCGTCTTCGGCCACGCCCGTCTGCCGCACGACCATCTGGTCGGCACCGTCGGTACCCATGACCTCCAGCACACCCGCGACACTGACGCTGGCGATCGGGTCGCTGGACAGCAGCAGCCGCTCTTCGAGCCGCTCCAGGATCAGCGTGCGTTTGAAAGGCCTGTTGGCGCGCTTTTCGGTCGGTGCGGGCGCGCGCGATTTCCTGAACCAGTTCCACAACCGAGCGGTTTCGTTCACGCGATCTTTCGTTGCGCGGCGAACCGGCTCGTGCCGGATCACTACTGTGACTACTCCCCTCGTGCGGAAACGCTATCGGCAGCTTCCGTACACGGTACGGCTTGCCGCCACCAGTTCCGTACGCTGCGACGGATCACCGGCGCTGGTCCTCCGGACCCGCAGTGTGTTGCCTGGCTTTCCGTCGTCCGTTGGCGGACGCGCGATCTGTGTCGCTGGAACGGAAGAATCAGGTCAGGTCTCGGCGTTCTTGCTGCGCGCACGACGCCGGCGCGCATGCAGCCCGACCAGCAGCAGGCCTGGCAGCAACATCAGTGCCACTGCAGGCTCGGGCACGACGGCCGCCTGCACGGTGACCTGGACATTGTTCAATGCCGCTGGAAACCCGTATTCGATCACGTCGAAGGTCTGGCTCTGGAAGTCGGTCAGCTTGCTGCTGCCAAACGACACGAAGTAATTGCCGTCCGGGGCCGTGGCTGCGATGTCGAACGCCGCATTGAAAACGACCTGCCCCGTCCGGACCTGGCCCGGAAAGCCGAAGAAATCGGGTTGCGTGAATCCCAGCTGGAAGCCACCCTTGCCCACTGGCAGCGGGTTCGGTGTCAGATTGAACGACGCGAACCCCCGTCCCGCCGCCGCGATCCGCTCCAGATCCGCGATGTGATCTGCCAGGGATTGCGATACGCCATCGTGAACGAGGGTCGAATCGGTAAAGACGAAGCTGAGTTCCGGGCTGTCGTAGGTGAAATCGAAATTCTCGGCGATCACCTCGACACCGGCCCCGTAATCGTAGGTGAGCGTGACGAATACCCGCTCGCCCGGAGCGCCGCTGGCACCGGTTGCTGATACGGAAAAAGGATCCTGCGCCTGCACCGCACTCGCGGCAAACATCGCGATGGATGCGATCAGCAACACTGCTTTCTTCATACTCGGCTCCTTGTTCTGGTTTCACCATATCACCTGCGCCGAGTTGGCCGGTCATGCGTTTTTCGCGCTGTCCGCGTGATGAACCGGCACGCACAGACCGTGCCGCATGTGAAATTTTTCACGAATCTGCAATGAAAACAACGGTGCATGCGACACGCGGTCCGACATGGTTTTTTCGTTCGGCATCGGTGCAACGACGATGTGTAACGTATCCCGACAAGGCAGGTGTCGTACGCGTTACCAATAGCGTCGTTGCTTGAGCAGCCACCCGGCCGCTCGCAGCCGAGGCAACGCAGCCTCGACTTGACCGGCATCCATGTCAAGGCCGTGCGGCGCCGGGCGCGCGTCTGCATCGTCGGCCGCACTTGCAGTGACGCACGCGGATCGACGCGTGTGTCCGGCGACGGCACGCGCGTCGCGATGTGGCCGGCGTTCCGGGTTACGTGCCGGCGTCGATGGCCAGCACGCTGGTCCCCTTGCCGCCATGTCCGGCCGCGATCAGCTGGTCCATGCGCGCGGCCACGCCGGGCAGCGCGGCCATCGGTCGCTGGCCGGCGGTCTGCAGCATCAGGCCGACGTCCTTGCGTGCCATCGACAACTCGAAGGTGGGTGTGAAGTCCCTCTGCGCCATGCCCGTTGCGATGCGCGCGGCCATCGCGTTGAGATCGAGCATGCCGATCAGCTTCACCGCATCGGCGGCGTCCACGCTGGCGGCGCCAGCCATCGTGACGACGTCGGCGATCGTGCCGCCCAGGCCGACGATCAACGCATTGCCGAACAACTTGTGCACGGCGGCGAGATCGCCGCGCTCGCCCAGGTATTCCAGGCGAGCCGTCGTGCGCGCGAGTTCGGCCTGTACCGATGTGAATACGGCCTGCGGGCCGGACACCAGCATCGATCCTTGCGCGTTGCGCGCCGCCGGTGGGCCCATGAAGACCGGGCAATGCAGGTAGCGCAGCCCCTCGGCGTTGAGCCGATCCAGCCGGGCCGCCGTGAGCGCCGGCAGTGTCGTCGTGTGGTCGATGACGACGGTGTCGCTCGACAGGCCGCTGCGTGCCTGCGCCAGCACGTCCTCGACCACGGCATCGTCCTTGAGCACCAGGTGCACGCGGTGTGCGCCACGCACGGCCTCGGCCGGCGTGGACGCCACCGTGGCGCCGAACGCCTCCAGCGCCCGCGCCTTGTCGGGCGAGCGGTTCCAGACGGTGACGGTGTCACCCCGTTTGGCGGCGGCTTCGGCGAATGCGGCGCCGAGCAGGCCGGTGCCGAGGTAGGCGATTGTTGTCATGGTGAGGGGTCTCCTGGAAAGATTCTGGACGATCGACGTTGCGAAACCGTGGCTGGCTGTCTCAGTTCGCTGAAGCGGGCGCGCGTTCAGGACGCGTTCCCATGTTGCAAACCAGTGGCGCTCTCGTGCGTGGACAGGGCATGTTCATTCGGGCACGGCCGGCAGGCCGTCCAATATATCAGCGACCCTCTGACACGCCGCGATGAGATCGCGCACGATGCGATCATCCACGCTCAGATCGCCTGCATGCCCACGGTCTTGCGCACAATGCCGCACAACTCGGGATAGATCGGGCAGGCGGGATTGGCCTGAAAGTGCGTCTGGTTGCCGACCGCCGTGACGGTGACCAGGCCGCTGTCCGCAAAATGCGCGAGTTCGCGCTGGACCGCCCCCGACCCGCTCCGTGCCAGGTCGATCAACTCGTTCGCATAAAAGCTTCTCGTTGGCTGCCCGAACAACAGCGCCAAGAGACGTTGTCGTGTGCCGGAAAAAAGCACATCTGCCAATCCGCGATGACGTGAGGCTGGAGCGGCACCGGTACCCATAATGGGCACGACCATACCCAGAATGGGCATTTTGGACCCATCCGCCTGATCTGCATTGGCCGGATCGATTCACACGCAGCGGTCGTTTTTCGGCGCATCGGGCTCGAACGCGCGGGTTCGAGGAGGTATCGTGAGACGTAATCGTTTTTCGGCTGAACAAGACCTGGCTGTACGCAAGCAAGCGGAACCAGGGATGCCAATAACGGACGTGCCCCGCAATATGGGCTCCAGTGAACAGGCCTTTTATCGCTAGAAGCCGCAAATGCTCGTTTGCAGTCTGATCATGGCCGCGAGCAGCAGCCACGGCAAGTAGACACGCGATTGAAGAAACGGATTGCGGAGCTGAGCCTGGATGGGACCATCTTGCAGGACATCGTCTCAACCCGGAAAAGCCATGCAACACGGCAGGCGTGTAGCACCAGGAAATCTGGAGCGGGAAAAGAGTCTCGAACTCTCGACCTCAACCTTGGCAAGGTTGCGCTCTACCAACTGAGCTATTCCCGCGGATGACCACCGCAGCGGTGGTCAAGGAAATTCCCATCGCGAAGATGGGCGTTTCGTATTTGGTGGCCCGGGGTGGCTGTGAACCACCGAAACGAGGGTTTCTCGATTTCAGGCGAGCCGAAGTATAGACCAAAGACCGGGCACTTTTGCCTGCGCCAGGCAGAATCCGCGCCGCGGATGCAAACCGGCAGCCGCCGGGGCCACGGCCCGCCCTGTGCGCGCGCCAGAACGCACCGCCCGCCGCGGCCCGCGGGACAACACGCAGCCCATCGGCCATGGGCCGCGGGAAGCGGCTGCCGCGCTCAGTGCGTGGTCCGCAGTGCCTTGACGGTTGCCGCGATGTCGGCCCAGGCGGGACGCTCGGGCGCGAACCTGCGCCGCATGTACACGGCCAGGTCTTCGATCTGCCCGTCGGTCAGGCTGTCCCGGTACGCGGGCATGTGCCCGAGTTCGACATGCGCGGGATCCTCGATGCCGTGCAATATGACCTGCACGAGGTTGTCGGGACGATCGCTGTGCAGACTGGTGTTCACCGCCAGCGACGGTTTGACGCCAAACAGGGTGGGACCTTGTCCGGGCTCGTGGCACGACGCGCACGCCCCCTGGAACGTGCGTTCACCCGGGCTGCCGGGCAGCAACGCGACTGCGCCGCGTGCCGACGCGCCCAGCGCGGTGCTTGCCTCCCGCGTCGCGCCCGCCGGGTCGAGCGACACCAGATAGGTCGCCATGGCGCGGATGTCGTAGTCGGACAACGCCGCCAGGTTCCGGACCACCGGTGCCATCGGCCCCGCGGCAACACCGTGCCGGGGCGAGAAACCGTCCCGCAGGTACTGGAAGAAATCTTCCTGCGTCCATCGCAGCGGCGCCCTGGAGGTGCCGTCGAGCGCGGGGGCCTCCCATCCGTCGATGCGCGCTCCCGCCAGGTACGCACCGGCGCCGCTCTTCTCGGCACCCAGCACGCTGCGCGGCGTATGGCAGGCGCCGCAATGGCCCACACCGTCGACCAGGTACTTGCCCCGGTTCCACGCGGGAGACCGGCTGGCATCCGGCTCGTAACGCTGGCGGTCCAGGTGCAACAGGTTCCATCCTGCCATCAGCGGGCGGACGTTGAAGGGAAACCGCAGCCGGGTCGTGGCCAGGTTGTCGTTCTCCACCGCCGGGCGGGACATCAGGTAGGCGTACAAGGCCTCCACGTCGGCGTCGGACATCTTCGCAAACGAGGTATAGGGAAACGCCGGATAGAGCTGCCGGCCATCCTGGCCGACACCTTCGCGCATGGCGCGCGTGAACGCGGCCAGCGACCACAGCCCGATGCCGGTCCGTGGCGCGGGCGTGATGTTGGTCGTGACGATCGCGCCAAACGGCGTCTCCAGTGACCGCCCGCCGGTGTTCGGGACACCGTCGGGCCCGGTGTGGCAGACCATGCAGTTTCCGGCTGCCGCAATCAGCCGACCCCGCTCGATCGTGTCCGCGGAATACAGCGTGGCCACGGGAGGTGCCGACAAGGGCGCGATGGCGCGCGGCCAGGGCATCACGGCGGCAACCGCGGCAACACCCGCGACCAGGGCGCCGCCCAGCCACCGGCTCATCCGCGCCTGGCCGCGTCGCCCGGGTTGTGCGAGCCGTTCCCGCACGCCCGGGGCCTGGAATGGCGGCTCGCGCAACCGGACGCCGGTGGCGTCGAAAACGGCATTTGCCACCGCCGCTGCGGCGGGCAGCAAGGCACTGCCGTCCCAGGCGAGGGCTTCACCAGGGCCAGCCAGGCCCGCCGACCCCACTAGTTCGACGCCCGGCGCCGGCGCAAGATCCGAGCGCCCTGCAGCCGGCGTGTCGCGCTGCCAGTCGTCGTACGCCATCGTGCCCTGGATGCGCAGCAACTCGCGCTGGACATCCTGCTCGATGTGTCCACTTGCCGCTGGCGGCGTGGAGAGTTCGGCGCTCTCGTGTCCGACCACGACACGGTCGGTGCGAACCGCGCCCGTGGCATCGACGCCGACCTCGACCACCCACGCCGACCATGTGCGCCGGGGCGGCAGGACCCTGGGGTCCACCATGGTCGACAACGCGAAACCCCGCCCGACACGCTCGTTTGGATGAGCCGCCAGTGCGGAGTGCCAGCCGGCCTTTTCCGCCACCCGCCGGACCAGCGCGGCGGCCCTGGGATCGCCCAGGTGCCGCAACCGAAACGCCACCGGGTCCTCGCCCCGCGCGTGCGCGAGTTCGTCCACCAGCGATTCGTTCGCGAACACGAGCCCCGCGTTTTGCCAGGCCGAGCCGGGAGCGGCGCCCCAGGCGCCAGCCCCATCGGCTTGCACGACCCCGTGGGCGACGTCGTACGGAAACGTCGAGGGCACCGTGTGCCAGGACGGCGATTGTGCGCCGCTGGCCAGCATCCGCGCGATGGACGGCCGGCACCAGGGCGACTGGTCGACCTCCAGTTCATAACGCTCCAGGCGGCCATCGGCCGACATGCCGGCGCGGGCCCGCATCCGCAGCGTCGGGTCGTGGTCGCGCGAATCGGCCTGGCCCGCCATGACCCGCACCGGGCGCTTGACGGCGTTTGCCAGCAGCGCGGCATCGGCCGCGGCGTCGTAGACGTCGGCCCGGCCCTCGCCCGTGGTCCATACCTGTATCTGCTCGGGAGCGAGGTCGAGCAACGCGCCCAACTCCTGCACCATGGCATGCGAATGGCGCCCGTTGGTCCAGATGCCGAGTCCGTGTTCATGGCACCGGGCAATCACCCAGGCGCCGGCATCGGTCTCGGCGTCGCGTGGCCACACGTAGGTGCGCGCGTCGCCCGGCGGGCCCTTGCCGGCGGCGGCTGCTGATGCTGTGGCCAGCGGCGTTGCCTGCGGGTCGGGCACGGCGGCGCCACCCGCGTCGACATGGCGCGTCCAGGCGGCGGCCACCTGGGACGCAGCCAGCCGCGCATGCGGCGCGGTCGTGGCGACCACGCCCACGAGCCGGCCGGCGATGACGACACGCACCAGTCCCGGGGCATCGACCGCATGCTCCAGTGCCGCGGGCGCCGTCGCGTCCGCGTGTGCCGCGCCACCCGGCGGGCGCACCGGCACGCCATGCAGGTAGTTCACGGGGACCGGAGACGACGCCTGCCGCTGCGCGGTCAACACGCTCACTGGACTACCCTCCCTTTCAAGTGATTGATACGGGGGCTGTGGCGCAGGGTTGTCCACGGCGGTGGGCGTCGCTTGCGACGAACGCACGCCGCGGTGGGCAACCCGTCGTCGATCGGTAGCCTTGGCGACTTGACGTGAGAGGGCTGACTGAGAGATGTTTCTTTTCGACTTCCGTGCCCCTGGAGCGACTGCCTGGTGCGCTGGCCACGCGATGGCCCGCATGAGACCCGCAGCCTCCAGGGTGCCGGAAGCCCCAGACGGGCTACAGGGTGTAGCGCCAAGGTGAGCAGCCAGGAGCGCCGATCAGTGAGCGACCCGCCGGGGCTTCCGACACGGACAGTCATACCGCAAAAGCAAGGAGTTTGTCCATGACTACTTTCTTCGCCGGGCTGGATTGGGCCAGCCAGTCGCACGCAGTGTGCGTCATCGATGCACAAGGCGGCGTGTGTGAGCGCTTGGAGGTGGCGCACAACGCCACCGGCCTGGCCGAGTTGTTGCGCCGTCTCAAGCATTGGCGCTACCCGCCGGTGGCCATCGAGCGGCCTTCCGGGCTGGTAGTGGACACCTTGGTGGAGGCCGGCTTGACCGTCATCCCCATCCACCCCAACGCGGTCAAGGCCACCCGACCGCGCTACCGCAGCCATGGCGCCAAAAGCGATGCCAGCGACGCCTACCTGCTGGCCGATCTGCTGCGTACCGATGGCCATCGCTTCAAGCCGCTGAGCCCGCAAAGCGACGAGATCCGTGCCTTGCGCGCCTTGGTGCGCGGGCGTGACGATCTGGTGACCACCCGCGTGCAATTGGCCAATCAGCTGCGCAGCCTGCTCGAGTCCTTTTGGCCAGGTGGCGCTGCCGTCTTCGCCGATGTGGACTCGCCTATCGCGCTGGACTTCATCGAGCGCTACCCCACTCCAGAGAGCGCTGCCCGGCTTGGTCCCAAGCGCATGGCAGCCTTCTGCGCTCAGCATGCCTACAGCGGCCGACGCTCGCCCGAGGAATTGCTCGAGCGGTTGCACGAGGCGCCTGCATCCGTCAACGGCGAATTGGAAACGGATGCCAAAGGAGAACTGGTGCGCTGCCTGGTTCGCACGCTGCAGCGCCTCGTCGAGCAGATCCGCCTGCTGTCGTCTCGAATCGAACATCACGTGGCCAGCAGCGACGACGGCCGCATCCTCATGATGCTTCCCGCGCGCCGGGCGCATCTGCGCCGCCCAGATACTGGCCGAGCTCGGCAGCGTGCGCGAACGCTTCAGCAGTGACGAGCAACTCGCCGCCGAGGCCGGTGTCGCACCGGTCACCTATGCCTCGGGCAAGTCCAAAGCCGTCGCCTTCCGATGGGCCTGTAACCATCGGCTGTGCGCAGCCCTGACTTGCCAGGCCGACAATTCGCGTCACGACAGCGCCTGGGCCGCGGACGTCTACACCAAGGCTCGCGCACGCGGTTGCGACCACCCGCACGCCGTCCGCATCCTCAGTCGTGCCTGGGTACGGGTCATCTGGCGCGCATGGGTCGAACGCAAACCATACGATCCCGCCCAACATCGGGCTCTGCAGAATCTGCTCAAAACGGCGGGGGGTTGACACAGGGTGTCTCATGGCACCACCTTGCGCCTGGCCACGCTGCCATACGCGGCCAGCCATTGTTGCTTCACCTGCGGCCAATCGTATTTCCTGGCTTCGGCCAGAGCCGCCTTGCGCAAGGCCCTGGCAAGATCGGGTTGCTGCAACACCCGCAGCAGGTTCTCCGCCATGGCCTTCTCGTCGCCGACAGGGCTCAACAAGGCCGACACGCCGTGCTGCGCCATGTCGGGGATTCCGCCGGCATCGGTACTGACAACGGGGACACCGCAGGCGAACGCCTCAAGAATGGAGTTGGGCATGTTGTCGACGCTGCTGGGATTGAGCATGCAATCGGCACCAGCATACAGTGCAGGCATGTCAGCACTGTCGACGCGCCCGGTAAAGCGAACGGCATCTTGCAAGGCCAGGTCCTGGACCATGGCCTGCAGGGCTTCCCGCTCCGGCCCGCTGCCCGCGATGACGAGACTCGCACCTGGGAAGGCTTCACGAACACGGCGAAAGACACGGATCGCCATCGGAATGTCGTAGATCTTCTCGAGGTTGCGCGTGACGACGATGCACGGAGCAGCGCCATGGTCGCGTTCGGGCGCGAATGCGAAGCGGGACAGGTCCACGACGTTTGGAATCACTTCGGCCGCAAGTCCGAACTTGCCAAAGACGCGCTGCAGATAGGTCGACGGCGTCACCCGCAAGGCAGCGCCCCCCAGCATGCGCAGGACCCAGCGAGGGGCCGTCGCAAAAAAACTGTCGGCAAGACCGCCCCGATAGTTGACGATGGCGGGAACCCTCCGCAATTGCGCCACGGCCAGCGCGGGACTGGCAAACAGATGCCAGGCCCATCCGGAGTTGGCAAATACATGCAGAACATCCGCTCGCCCGGCCGCCAGCCAGAGCTTGACCAGATAAGGGCACAGGCGGAACACGGCACGGACCATCGGGATCGATCCGATCCAGGCGGGACGGCATGGCGCATTGGTCTGCACGAAATCGACCGGCACGCCTTCGGCCTTCAGCAGCGATGCCAGTTGCCTCGCCTGGTTCGCCATCCCTCCCGACGGTGGTGGCAGCGGCCCGACGATACACACGGCTGGTAACGCGCCGATGGCAGTTGTCGCTGCTTGATCCACGTTGGCCACCATTTTCCTCAAGCCGCTCCCCGCGGCACATGGATCCAGGGACGCCAACGTCGCACCGACACGGCCATGGTCGCCAAGGCCAGGACGAATACGGCGATGGCCGACCAGACACGGAGCTTGAGGTCCACCAGAGCCTGCACCTGCGGTTGATTCTCCGGCGTCACCAACACCTGCAGCCGAGGCGATACGTTCTGGACGATACCGGCAAATTGCTCCAACGGGCGCGACATACCGGAAAACAACCGAACCAGGCTGGCGCGCTCATAGGTGAATACGTCGCTCCCCCACCACAAGTACCATTGCGGCAGACCGCGCCGATGGTAGTCCCACGCCTTCTCCTCATGCTTCCAGCCGACCCGGGCGGAAGGATCCAGTGGCGCGAGCCTGAGCGAATCGGAGTCTTCCAGCAGCGCCTGCCGAAAGGCCAGTGCCGACAGGGGGACGCCGCGCTGCTCGAAAAAGAAGTAGTTGTTGAAAACACCCACCAGCTGCCAGCGCTGGGTCTGACGGTTCCAGATTTCGGGCCAGATATGACCGTGGCCACCAAAGCCGTCGAAGGAAAAGGCCCAGGACCTCACCTGCATGCCACCCGCGATGGCAATCGCCATGAAAACCCGAACGAAATCCCCGCAATAACCGTCGCCGTCCCGTGTGATGTGCTCGTAGGTTCTACGCAGGTCGGACTTGATCGCACCGCCCCGCAGTGTCTTGCCACTGCCGGTCAGCAGATGGCTGCTGATGGCCACCGCTCGCGACCAGTCGTCGGGCATCTCGGCCAGGCGAAGGCTTTCGGCGATCGCGACAAAATAAGGATCGGCGGGTCCCTGCTCCCACTTGAAATCGGCCGGCGCTTCGGCCGG
>JBFIDI010000036.1:0-20248 GCA_041581405.1 Burkholderiaceae bacterium | reverse complement strand
TGCGTGTGGCCGCCGCCAACGCCGGCGCGGCCGAAGGCGCCCGGCCGCTGGCCGAGCCCGGCAACCCGTTGCACGTGGCCGCGCCGATGCCGGGCGCCATCGTGAGTGTGGCCGTGGCCGCGGGCCAGCGCGTGAAGGCCGGCGACACCTTGTTGTCGCTGGAGGCGATGAAGATGGAAACCCACGTGGCCGCCGACCGCGACGCCGAGATCGAGGCGGTGCACGTCGCGGCCGGGGACCGGGTGCAGGCGAAGGAACTGCTGGTGGTGTTGCGGGCGGTGGGGGGTGGGGCGGGGGCTTGAGAAGCACCGCGCGGCGTCGGAGTCGAGCGCCGGCACCGGCGTCACGGCAGCTAGTTGCCGGTTCTCCCACCGGTGCCCGGCAAGCCGCCTGATGCCGCCACGTGCTGGTGCACGGTATCCGCCAGATCCAGATGCGCCTTCCAGAGGTCATCATCGGCGACCCCCATTCCAAAGCTGGCCAGAAGGCTGAAGTTCTCGCGCGCCGTCGGCGCATCCAGCAGATCGGCCCACAAGGTGTGCAGCCCCCTGACCTGGCCCGACACCGCCCATGTGCGACCCAGCTTCACCAGCTCGTCGCCCAACGCGGCCAGGATCTGCGTCGGATTCTTCAGTACACCCCAAAGCCTGTAGACGATGCGGTCGCGAGGCTGTCGATGCTGCCGGACGAGTGCCTCCCATGCGTTGTTGAACTCGTTCTGCAGCTTGCTCCGCTCTCCTTTGGTACTGGCGGTTCGCCAGGCCTCTTCGTACGCGGTGAGGTAGTCGCGAAGCTTTCGATGCTTGTCCCGGACGGCAAGGATCTCGTTCGACAGCGCGGAGAGATCTCCCTTGCAGTTGCGCAGAACCAGGCGGGAGAGCTCCGGCATTTCGATCGCCGACAACTCGTCATCGTCGATCGTGTCGTCGTCGAGCTCGCCGAGTTCGCGCGTCATCTGCGCGTAGAGTCTTCGGGCCACCGAATTGTTGTGCCTGACCATGCCAAGATGGTTGGGCAAGGACGCGTGATTGGTACAGAGGTTCAGCCGCAGTGGCTGGCAGAAGGATTGCAGTGCGGCGAGCCTGTGGTTCTGGCCCTCGATGAGAATGAGGCTCTCGGCGTCCACGCCCATCCGCATGAGCGCTTCCGCTTCGGCCGTGACGGGATCGTCGTTCGCGTCGAGGATGTCCAGGGACGCGAACAGGGCCGGAAACCCGCGCAGCAGATGCGTCATCGCACCGACGTACGCGGCCTC
This sequence comes from Burkholderiaceae bacterium, assembly GCA_041581405.1. Taxonomy (GTDB): domain Bacteria; phylum Pseudomonadota; class Gammaproteobacteria; order Burkholderiales; family Burkholderiaceae_C; genus CAISIP01. Next base: position 18,993 of record JBFIDI010000036.1, on the reverse strand, counting down.
GCTTGCCGGGTTGGTAAAGCTGCTTCCCTTGTTCGTCCAGTTGATCTCCCCCACCAGGTCGAGCATCCTGTAGTCGATGCCCAGCTGCTCGAACCGCAGGTCGACGTCCGGCGCGGGCGGAAGAAGACGCAATGCGCCGCCGCGCTGCAGGTCGTTGATCAACGAGGACTGGCGGACGTATGCCTGCAGACCCGACCCTTCGGTGGTGAACGTCGCCAGCGGATCGAAGTAGTTGATGTCGTGCAGCACCACGGCTTCGATCAGCGTGCCGAGTGCGTGAACGAACGATGGCCCCATGGGATACCCCATGTCCAGTGGCTGGACGACCTGCATCAGGAGGTCGTCCTGAAAGAGCGCGCTGTTCGGCGCATCGACGCGCAACGCGTCCTGTCCCATGTTCGCCTCCTTGACTCCCGAGTTCCTTCAAGGCCAGGCCTGCATCCTTCATCGATTCGCCTGAAGGCAAGTGCCTGTCCCTGGAGTTTGCATCGTGGCGGCTACGGGCGCAAACCAAGCCTAGTCCCGGTAGCCGGGCAACTCCCGATCCAGCACGCGCATCATGGCCTCGAAGAACAACTGCTCGCGCTCGTCGCGCGAATGGCTGTCGTGCGGATTGATCGCCTGTACGCGTTCGACGACCTCGCTGCCCAGCACCGCCAGTTGGCCGCCGCTGCCGCTGGCCGCCGCCATTGCGATCAGTTGCATGCGGCACACCCGTTCCAGGCGATACAGCCGGCGGTAGGCCTGGGCTACCGTGTCGCCGACGACCAGCGCGCCGTGGTTCTTCATCAGGATGACGTGTTTGCGTCCCAGCAGCCTTGCCAGGCGCTCGCCCTCCTCGAGGGTGTCGGCCAGCCCGGTGTAGGTGTTGTCGTAGGCCACGTGCCCGTCGAAGAACGCCGCCGTCTGCGACAGCGGGAGCAGCCGGTTGTCCTGCAGCATGTTCAGCGCGGTCGCCCAGGTCTGGTGGGTATGCATCACCACCGCGGCGCCGCTGATGCGGTGGATCGGCGCATGGATGCATCGGGCCGACAGTTCGACCCGGCCCGAACCCGACACGGTGTCGCCGGCCTCGTCGAACACCATCATGTCGCTGGCCCGGGCCTCGGACCAGTGCCGCCCGAACGGAAGAATCAGGTACCGGTCCTGCGCGCCCGGCACGGCGACCGTGAAATGGTTGTCGATGCCTTCGTCGAGTTCGTGCAGGGCCGCCAGGCGATGGGCGGCAGCGAGGTGAACCCTGGCCTCATCGAGCCCGGCGTTGTCCTCGGCGAGGTATTCCTTTGCGCCTTGCAGCCCCTTGGTTTGTGCCGCAACGACAGGGGCGGCCGCATGGGATGTTGTCATGGTCTGTCGATCTTTCCGAGCGTGGCTCATCGTGGATGGGTGGTTTTGATTTCGAACGTCTCCCGTCACGCCAGCGCCGACGTCACGACAAACAGCAACGGCACCGGTGCCACTGCGATCATCACCGACACCAGGAAACCGGCAGTCGAATACAGACGGCTCAGGCCCGCGGCCAGTGCGATGCCGCCACCGCCACCGAGCACGGTATTGCCCGGCAGGTTGAAGGCCAGCACGAGTAGCAGATAACGATGGCGCAGCAGGAACGGAACGATTCGGCGCGGCATCGCGCCGCTCAATCGCTGCATCCGTGCGTCGGTGTCGAGCGTGTCGAGTTGCAGCATCAGTGCGCGTGCCCGTTGCAGCCCGATCGCGCCCAGTCCCGCTGCGGTCGCGCGCACCGGAACCAGCCGGCCGGCCAGGTAGGCCAGCAGCAACGCGGCAACCATGGCCAGGTAGACCATCGGCGCGATGCCGGCTCCCAGCAGCACCAGCAACGCCAGCCCGATCTCGGCTCCCGGCACGAAGGGCATGGCCGCGGCAACGATGAAGATGGCGATGGCGATCAACACCATCCGATGGATGTCGGCCTCGTTGCTCGGCCGCAAGTCGAATTCGATCAGGCTCGCCAGCCCGGGGCCGGCCACGATACCCGCGACGACAAGGCCGACATAGGCAATCAACAGGCAGATCCGGCGGGTTTGCATCCGCTTATCACGGACAGACGGCGTCCGGCTCCGTAGTCATGCCGGCTTTGCGGGCCCGCTGCGCCATGGCGGCAGCCGATGCCGCAACGGGCGCATCGGCGAGTCGGCCCTCGAAGCGGAACTGCCGGCGCATCGACCAATACCAACGGTCCTTGCGCCAGGCAATGTTCGCCACCAGGCGATGGCCCTCGACGATGCCGGCATAGTCGAACGTGCCGCTGTCGGCGCTGACCATCTCGCCGCGGAAGTGCATCATGTTGCCGACCTTGCGCACCCAATATGCCGCGGGCGTGAATCCGCAGGGCACGCAATTGGCCGACCAGAAATGGCCGGAGCCGAACGACAAGGTATCCTGTCGACCGCCCGAACCATCGACCGGCTCGAATGTGCCGACGAACATCATGCCGTCGAGGTCGCCGTGCGTCAGGGCGTCGGGCGACACGTCATCGGCAACGTTGGCGGCCGGCGCCGCAACTGCCCACGTCGACAGCGCCAACGCGGCTATGCATGCTGCACGGCGCCGCGGCTTGTTCACTGGCGTCACCTTCGCCTCCACATGGCTGTTGACCGGTTCAATGTATACCCTGTGGCATTGAACCGCAACCGCAACCGCAACCGCGGTTGCAATCGGGCCCCGGTTCCCGATGTGGTGAGTCGATCAGCTGTGCATCGAACTGCGGCGCCGCCGCGCCACCGCGCCGACGACCGCCAGGCCGGCGATCAGCATCGCCACGGTTTCCGGTTCCGGGACGCTGGCAACGAAACTGTCGGCCGAGAAGAGGAATGCGGGCGACGCATAGGTGCGGCTGGTCACGAGCGGGTCGGAGTAGGACTCCACCGTGCCGACGTAACGCAGGCCGCTGAAGGTCACGGAATCCGGCAGGCCGTCGAAATCCGAGCTGCTGAGCTGCTGGCCGAAATGGATGCTGCCCTCGGTGCTGGTGATGACGTGCGACGTATACAGCGCGTTGCCGTTGGCGTCCAGCAGCGCGAGGCTGCCGGTTCCGGTGACGTCCGAGGACTCGTTCGCGTAGGAAAAGGCCCAGATGAAGCTGAAGTTGTCGATCGTCAGTTGCTGGCCCTGCAGGAAACTGATCGTGAATTCGAACGTGTCGCCCGCGGCCAGTTCGACACTGAACGGGCTGAAGGGCGGCGAGCCTTCCGCGGCACCCGTCCAGTCGTCGGTGGGCACGATGTCGGTGACGCTCAGGGTGGTGTCGACCTTGATGGTTTCGGCCGTTGCCGGCACGACCAGCGTGGAGCCTGCCACGGCAACCGCATACGCGAGAGTAGATAGTCTGTTGAAATGCATGTCTTGATGCCTGAGGTTGGAGGCTACCGGGCCAGCCCGAATGTCCACGCATAGGCTCTGTTGGCGCAATAGTACGTTCAGACTATCTGTTGCGTCCGGGCCATACGGGTCGGATCCCGAGCCACCATCCCGGGCCGGCCCGGCCGGTGCCGGCCGAGTCGAAGAACCGGGGGAGAACACGCCATGAACGCATCCATGCCTGCCGACCTGAACGCCGCCATCGCGCTGCAGCCCGCATGGCTGCAGGCCTGGGTGATGGTGCTGGTCGTCGTCAACCTGGCGGCCGGGTTGTTCCTGCTCACCCGCCGCGACGGTCGACTGCGGGTGCGGATCGAGGCCGTGGCCATCCTGGCCAGCTTCGTCGTCGCCGGTGTGGCCATGGGCTGGCTCTACCAGCAGGTGGGTTATGTGCGCCTGCTGGGGTTGCCGCACCTGCTGTTCTGGTTGCCCGTCTACGCCTGGCTGGTGGCGAAGTTCCGCCGCAATGCCTTCACACCGCCGTTCAGGCATTACCTGCTGGTGTATTTCCTGATTGCCGGCATTTCGCTGGTGGTCGACCTGATCGACGTGTTGCGTTATCTGCTCGGCTGAGCCGGCCCTGTCCTACACGCATGCGTCGCGCCGTCGTGCATGCGGCGGGACGGTGTCGTCCTACGATGGGGCTGTCTGTATTCAGGGAGCAACAGCATCATGCACACCATCATCTATGTCGTGGGTCTCATCGTCGTCGTCGGATTCCTGCTGAGTTTCTTCGGCCTGGGCTGAAGCCGCGCAGCGGCCGCCGGAGATGGACGGTTGCCGGGTCCAGGGGTTCTGCGAATACGCAGTCCTGGAGATGAGAGACTTGGCTGCACGTCGCAGACCCAAGGGTTTCTCTTTCTCTCATGCAATCCGTATGCATCGCCGGTGCGATCGGTTATCCGGGCCTGTTCCTGTGTGCCGAATACCGAAAGCGCGGCTGGCAGGAACGAGCCCTCGTGCGCGACCTGGCGCAGCTGGCCTTCGATGCGATCGGCAAACCCGTGCGGATCAGGCGACTGTGGTCTGGCTGCGCCGTGCCGCGCTGGTGGTGTTGCCTCGCGTCACCCCGCGCCACATCCACGGACCCACGCAGTTCTTTTTGACGGCGTTCGGGTTCGACATGTTCGGGGAATCACGGGGGAACCGCCGGCTCGAGGCGTACTTCGCGGAGATTGCCGGATCGTAGCGGGGGTGAGCGGGGATGGGCGCAAGCAACTGCGCGGTCAGTCGAAATGCCGCCGCGCAGATCGCCCGACGCCCACCTCAACCCGCATACCACTTCATGCATGCCGCATACGAATACCCGTGCAACCATTCGATGTGCGGCAGCTGGTCCGGCGCAATGTTGGCGATCGCACGGCGAAACGCCAGTCTGTCCGCGGCGCGGCAGGCGTATGCGGCGAAGGCGTGCTTGAACTCGGGGTCCGGATAACGCGCCATCAGGTCGGCGAAGCTCGCCTTCATCCGGCCCCAATCGAGGTGCCGGGGGATCGGGTCCTTCCCGTAACCGATGAGTTCGACGTACAGCCGTGCGTACATCGAGCTGCCTTCCGTCGCGGCGGATTGTCGTGCCCATGTGTCGACGAACCATTCCACGAACTCCCAGTTGCCACCCTGGTTCGGGGTCATGCGCGCGAGCACGGTGACGTAGAAGGGAAAGTAGCGCGGCCATCGCTTCACCGCCGCGTGGAATTCGGAAGGCGCGTCGGTCTGCAACTTGCGGGAGTCCAGTGCAATGACCAACAAGACGTGGTGCCATAAGGGGAATTGCTTCAGCTCGGGGGGCGCTTCGAGCAACACCCGGTCCGCCGATGCCAGGCGCGTTGCAAACAGCTGCTCGGATTCGGGCAAGGCCTGGGCGCCTGTGGCCGATCCCCGAATCTTCCAGGCGCGCTCGCGCAATGCGAGCGCATCGATGACGGGCAGGAAATGCGAACCCGGCACGGCGGCCCGCCACGCCTGGGCCAGCTGGGAGGGTGTGACGCCGGGCGCGCCCGTCGTCGCGAAGGCAAGGAGGGACGCGAACGCACTGTACGAGAGCGGCCGACCCGACGGGGACTCCGATGCCGACTGGCTGATGTCGGTCAGCGCCCGTTCGAGCAGCGCAAATTGCCTGGACAACACCAGTTGCTGCAGGCGTTGCGAGGTCTCCGGGAAATCCGGCCAGTTGGCTTGCAGGCACGCCGCCGTTGTCGATGCGGGCGGCATGCTGCACGACACCGTGCCCGTATCCCACGGGTAACGCGTCTGTGCCGAAGCGGTCGCGGCGAGAAAGACGGCGAACACACCGATGGCGCGACGGACCCGGTGTCGGCGCACCATGCCTACCTTTGGCTGGCTGCCCACAATTCGCAAGCCTCGGGTGAGTAGCCGGACAACCAGGCGTCTTCGTTCAGCGCGTCGCCCTTGATGCGCTTGCTGGCCCTGGCATAAGCCTCCTTGTCGCGCGCCATGCAGGCGTAACTGGCATAGGCGTTCATGAAGCTGGGGTGCGGATAACGTGTGACCAGATCCTCGAAACTGGCCTTCATCCGGTTCCAGTCCATTCTTGCCGTTTGTGGTGTGAACGTGGAGCCGATCAGCGTGCGGTAGAGCCGGGCATACATCGAGTCGCCTTCGCTCGTCGCGAGTTCCCGGCTCCAGTGGTTGATGAAGTCGTCGGCCAGCTGCCAGCTCCCTCCCCACCGGGGCTCCAGCCGATAGAGAGCGATCTCGTAGAAGCGGAAATACGTCGGCCACCGCGCCACGGCCTTGCGGAACACGTCCGATGCGTCGTTGCCCGCCGCCCGTTGGTCGATGCTCACGGACAGAAGCACGCGGTGCCACAGCGGCAGGTTCCGTGACGCGGGAGGCGCCAGCGAGAGGGCCTTCCTGGCTGCCACGAGTTGTTGTTCGAACAACTTCCAGGATGCCGGCGATACGGTGGATGCGAGCCCATTGCCGCGAATCAGCCATGCCTGGTCCTTGTGGAACATGGCCTGCGCGATCGGCGCAAACTGCGAGTTCGGGACCTGCTCCTTCCACCGCGCCAGCCACCGAACGTCGGGATCGAGTTGGCGCTGGCTCTCGATCCAGCCGTACAAGGCGTAGAAGCTGGCTTCGTCGAACGGGATCCCGCCCAGGGAGCGTTTGTCCGAGGCACTGACTTCCGTCAGCGCCCGATCCAGCATCGTGTAGTCGCCAAGACTCACGAGTTGTGTCAAGCGCTCGAGCGTGACTTCGATGGTCGGCCAGTCCTCATGCGCGCAGACCAGTGTTGCGGCAAGCTCCGGAAAATTCCTGCACTTGGGCGATCGCGTATCCCAGGGGTACGGCTGATCCGGCGGCACCGCCGCGGTCGCGATGGCCCCGAGGCAGGTCAGGCACAGGGCCATGACCATCGTCAGGAATTGGCGGCTTGTCGCCATCGAACCGCCCGGCCATGCAGGTACGCCGGAGCGCCAATGGGGTGATCGATGTTGCATGGGTGGCCCAATCTGCAGGGGTACGGACGGGTGAAAACCTCGCGAGTGTATGCCGGGAGCCGGGCCGGGAAGCTCCCCTTTTCGGATGACTTGTGCGGGCAGGGAGGGGCGTGATCCCGGCGATGTTGCTGCACGAACGTGTCGACCTCGGCGTGCGTCGTTCGTCGTAGCATCACCGGGCCACGCACGGCCCTTATCCGGAGAGCAAGCAGACCATGCGATTCATCATCACGGCGCAGCCCGGCGCCGACAAGGACACGACCGGGCCACAACCGGAGTTCGATGCCGAACTCTTCAAGGCCTACATGCGCTTCAACGAGGAGATGCACCAGGCCGGCGTACTCGTGGCATCCGAGGGGCTCAACCCCGCGGCGCCCGGAGCCCGTATCGTTGCCGCCCCCGGTGGCAAACGCGTCGTCGTCGACGACCCCTTCGCCGAGTCGAAGGAACTGGTCGGCGGTTTCTACCTCATCGAGGTGGCTTCGCTGGTAGCGGCGATCGCATGGGCCTTGCGCGCTCCGTGCGGCATGGGGACGGACGACATCCTGGAGGTGCGTCAGCTGACGGGCGCGGGCGACCTGCCGCCCGAGATGGTCCGGCTGATCTCCGAAGCGGCGCCGACGTGGAGTGCGGCGGCGTGGCAGTCGCGCAGACCCTGATCGCGGAATCTGGCTGGAAGGCCATCGGGCATTGGCGCATTCGTGGCGGTGTTGAGCGGGTTCTTGCGCGCGGAACGGATGGCGTCGACCTCCACCTGTCGTCAGAGATGTTGGCTCTGCCGACAGGTGCAGATCGCCGCTTTCCGGCTCGCCGCCGCGCATGGTCGAAGCGAAGATGCGTGCGCCGCTCGCACGATATGGTGGATATGCGCGCGAGCGCCGGAGGGACAGGCCTGGCCCTGGGGCTCATCGGCACCACGGGCAGGCCTCGCCGTTCACATCGGCTCGATGCCTGCGGCCTTGATCAGCGTGCCCCAGCGGGCTGTGTCCTTCTCGACCAGTTGCCGCAGCGACTCCGGGGTGCCTGGATAAGGCAACGCATACATCCGGGCCAGTGACTCCTGCATGCCGGGGCTGCGGACGATGCCGTTCACCAGTTCGGCGAGTCGGTTGACGATGGGTTGCGGTGTGCGCGCCGGCGCGAACAGCGCCAGCCAGGCCGTGAACTCGTAGCCCGGCACGCCGGCCTCGGCGATGGTCGGCAGGTCGGGCACGGCGGGGACACGCTGTGCCGACGTCACCCCGAGCGCCTTGACCCTGCCGGCTTGGGATTGCGCCACGCCCAGGCCCGCATCGGTGACCAGAAAATGCAGCTGCCCGCTGACCAGGTCGGTGATGGCCTGTGCCGATGTCTTGTAGGGCACGTGGACGGCGTCGATGCCGGTCACCTGGCGCAACGCCTCCGAGGCGACACGGCCTGTCGCACTGGAGCTGCCGTAGTTCAGCTTGCCCGGCGAACGGCGCGCCAGCGCGATCAGTTCGTTCAGGTTGTTCACATTCAGGCTGGGCGAGACCACCAGTACCTGGGGGATGGTCGCCAGTGTCGTGATCGGCACGAAATCGGCGACCGGGTCGTACGGCAGCTTGCTGAAGAGGTGGGTGTTGGCCGCGTGCGTGGAGTTTGCGCCGAACAGCAGGGTGTAGCCGTCTGGCGAGGAGCGCGCGACGTAGGACGCGGCTACGCCGCCGATCGCACCTTGCTTGGCTTCGATGATGAAAGCCTGCCCCGTGGCATCGCGCAGACGGTCGGTGATGTAACGGGACATCTGGTCGTAGGCGTTGCCGGGACCGAAAGGCACGATGATGCTGACCGACTTGGAGGGGTAGTTGTCCTGCGCCCGCAGTTCCGGCATGGCGGCCACCAGCGCGGTGCCCAGCAGCGCACGGCGCGTGATTCGTTCGTGTTGCATGTGTGTCTCCTTGCTCAGTTGAGATAACCGTGTTCGCGGTAATACCGCTGCGCCCCGGGATGCAGTGGCAGTTCCACATCGCGCGGCATGCGGTTCGGGTCGATGGGATAGGTGAGCGGGCTCTGGTGCACCGGCATGTGGCGGAATCGGCCTTCGAATTCCGCACGTTCCTCGACCAGCACCGCCGTCACGCGATAGGCCACTTCTTCCGGCATGTCGTCCCGGCACAGCACCGCCCAGTTCGACCAGTCCAGGCAGGGAACATCCGAGTCGTTCTTCAGCCGGCCTTTTTCCAGCACGGCGGGCTGCAGGTCGTATTCGTCGACCAGGGTCTTCATGGCCTGCGGTTCGATCGGAATGAAGTTCATCTCGTACTGGTTCACCAGCTCGGTCCAGTTGGACACCATGATGGCCTCGTTGAACACCGCGTTGCAGTCGCCGGACTGCGCGGCCTTGAGGCAGGCACGCGGGTTCTCGTGCTCGAAGTACGAGCCGCCCCATGCCACGATGTCCGCCGGGTCGATGCCGTGCGCCCTGAAGATCAGGTCGATCACGTAGCTGCACAGGCAGTCGTCCTGGCGCGGCGGCATGGCGATGTGCAGCTTGGGTTTCTTCTCGCGGATGTCGGCGAACGAACGGATGCCGGTGTCGGCACGCACGGCCAGCGTCAGGCGGTCGTCCTGGGGCAGGTGGCCGAGCGTGCGCAGGTTGGGATAGGCGCGGTTGCCATAGAAATGCCTGCCTTCGCGCGCCCAGCGCACGCCGACGTGGATCGGTGTCGTCACCGCCAGATCCGCCTCGCCCATGCCCACCAGATCCACGCTGTCGCGGTAGGCGCTGCCGGTGCGGATGTTGAACTTCGACAGCGGCGCCGAACGCCAGCGCAGATGCGCGGACACCCAGCCCCAGATGGTGTGGAAGTTGGCGGTGCCCCAGTCGCCCACCATGGTGAGGTCCAGTCGGGCCCCCTTTTTGTCGCTCATCGTGCTTGTCTCCTGGTGTCTGGCTGTTGATCTGCGCCGGGGTGTTTGCCGAGGCTGCCCAGGGCCGCCACGACGCACCGGCTGTGCGTTGTCGCGTTGCCGGTTGGTGGCGATCGTAAATCATTAATGATTCATCGTCAAACACCGAGACGACGTGCGGATCGACCTGAACACGGCGCTGCCTGCGCGACCGGGTGCCGCGCACCGTGCCGACCGCCAGATGCGCGGCGTGATAATTGCGGCGCGCCGCCTGCGCATGGATGCGACCACACACAATGAGCCCACACGCTGCGAAGACCCCGAACAAACGCGCCGTCCAACGGCAAGGCACCACGATACCCAGCGCCGCGGACGTGCTCCCTTCGAGCGCGCTTCAGTCCATCGGAGCGAACCTGGCCTCGGTGCTGCGCGAGCGCATCGTCACCGGTGTGTATGCGCCCGGCGAGTGGATACGCGAGAGCCAGCTGGCGCAGGAGTTCGGCTATTCCAACGGCCCGATTCGCGAGGCCTTGCAGCTGCTGGTTGGCGAGGGGTTGCTGGTGCGCGCCACCTGGCGTGGCGTGCGCGTGGTCGAGCTGAGCGGGCGCGAGATCGTCGAGATCTTCCAGTTGCGGATGGCCTTGCTCACCCTGGCGGCGGAACTGGCGGCCACGCACATGGACGCCGCGCAGATCAAGCACGGCCGCCAGATGCTCAAGCAGGTGGGGGCGGCGAAGAAACGTGGCGACATCGACGAGTTGATGGCACTCGGCCGCCAGCTCAGTCAATGGGTCTGCGATGGTTCGGGCAACCAGCGGCTCGCCAGCGACTGGACGCGACTCACGTCGCAGACCCGCATCTACATCTATGCGTCGCTGCGGGCCATGGCGGGGCAGCGCGGCGTTTCCGCAGACGAGCCCTGGCGCGAACTCATCACCGCGATCGCGTCACGCGATACCGATGCGGCGCGGCTCGCGGCGCGGCACCTGATGCAGCGCACGCTCAATGCGCTGGGGCTCGATGCGGGCATGTGAAGCGACAGCGACGATCACAAGGCGGAAATCGAACGCCAGGAATGCCAGGGTCAGGTCCATACCTTCCATCGATGCGTTTGAACGCATTGGCCAGAGCCGGCCACCCGCATGATTGTGGGGGCATGGAGACCAGTGTCTTCGAGGCACTGCTGGAAGGCAATGGCCTGACCCTGGCGGCTTCTTTGGGGTTGGGTAGAAGGTAAGGACCTGACCCTGACGCCATCGCAGATGCGCTCGACGGCGATCACACCATGACGACCGGCAGCACGGTGCAGGCACTGGCGTTGAGGATCGAGAACCAGATCACCTCGGGTGCGACCGCGGCCGCGCTGATCGGCCGCAGCAGCAGGCCGGGCCAGGCGGTGGGTGGGGCTGGTGGTGGTTTCGGGGACGGGGCGCATCGTCGCGGGGAAAGGGCTTGATTGTCGGCAGGCGGCATTGCGGCCAGCTTCTTGGGGCAGCGGTTGGAAGGTCACGGCCTGAGCCTGGACCCGCAGCGATCGGGATGGACTTGCCGAAACGTCAAGTCGATTCGTCGCCTACTTCTCGGTGCTTGTTTTCGGCAGGATTCCGCATTTTCTCAACCCTGCAAGCAAATGGGTATTGGCCTGTTGATCGCGATAGGCGTTCCAGTGGCGCCGCTTCTGGACAAAGCCGGGGTTGATCTGATCGCAGTCCGCCGCTGCGATACGCGCTTCATCACATCGACCGAGGTGACTCATGCATAAAGCCAACAGAAAGTGGGATTGGGGGAAATCCGGCTTCACGCGGACAGCGCTATGCGCCCATTGCAAGGCTTCCTCGTAGCGCTTGGCATTCACCAGGGCCCGCGCCAGGTAGCAGTAGTAGACATGTGTACGTGGATCCCGCGGATTGAGCTTCAGTGCCCGCTCCATCATCGCCAGACCTTCGCCTGAGTGCCCGGCGAGATCCAGCCGATTGCCCAGTGCCAGGCAAGCGTGAAAGTTGCTCGGGTTGAGCTGTATTGCAATTCGCGTTTCCTCGATGGATAGATCGTGCTTGTTTGCCCAGATGTAAGCCGTGCCAAGTGCAAGGTGGGCAAGGGAAGACGATCCGTCCAACGCCACCGCTCGCCTCGCCGCATCGAGACCTCTGGCCACTGATTCTTCCCGCGTATCTGCCACCTCGAGGAGAAGCTCGCGGAGATACGTGAACGCGAGTCCTGCATGCGCATCGCTGTAAGAAGCATCGAGCGTGATGGCCTTCTCGAACATACCGCGGGCTTTGGCGTTTTCGACCGGCGTATACGCGTTCAGAAGCGAGTTTCCGCGGACGCAACATTCCCAGGCGGCGATATTCCCTGTCCGCTTTGTCGAGGATTTCAGAATTTCCAGGCGCTCGAGTTCAGGTTCGACGGTCGCCGCGATGCTCACGGCGATTTCCTCCTGAATACTGAACAGATCTGCCACGTCGCGATCGTAGTGACTTGCCAACAAATGATGGCCGTTGGCCGCATCGATGAGCTGGGCGGCCACTCGGATTTTCTGACCGCCTCGCCTGACCGACCCTTCGACGATGTACCGCACGCCAAGTTCACGGGCTACCTGCCTGGCGTCGACGGCCTTGTTCTTGTATATGAAGGTGGAGTTGCGGGCGATCACGGGAAAAGCCCGCCATGCTGCAAGCATGCTGATGATCTCCTCGGTGAGGCCGTCGGCAAAAAACTCCTGCTCGGCATCCGAGCTCAGGTTCGTGAATGGCAACACCGCGATCGATGGTGTTTCCGTGGCGGCATGGGCGTTTTCCGCTTGACCCACCGCGGCATCAATGGAGTTCGCTTCAGTGGCACAGGCATCGTGCGGCGTCACTGCGTAGGCCCTGACCGGGTACGCGATGTTCTTCACGCGCTGTTCACCCAGATCCGTGAAGCTGGCGGAGACCTTGCCCCTTACCGCACCGTGAATGGCGTCGGAGACGATGACTTGCCCCGGATCTGCCAATACCTGGAGCCTGGCGGCGATATTGACGCCATCGCCATAAATCGTGCCGTCGGACTTCACGATCACGTCACCCAGGTGCAGGCCGACACGAAATCGCAAGCAGCGGTCGTCGGGCATGTCCTCCCCCAAGGTGGCCAGTTCATGCTGAACCGCCAGCGCGGCAGACACGGCACCCGCGGCAGTGTCAAACCGCGCCAGTACCGAATCGCCGGCCGTGTCGATGACGCGACCGCGATGCGACTCGATATGGCGCCGAAATGCCGCGCGAGCGGAATCCAGCGCCACCACGGTGGCTCGTTCATCCAGCGACATCAGACGCGAATAGCCGGCCGCGTCGGCAGCCAGAATCGCGGCCAGTCGTTGATCGAAATCTGCACCTGTCATCGGTATTGAACCATTGGAGGATGGTTCCGCACGAAGCGGTTGGAGTCCTCAGAGCAGGCAAGCGAAATCCCGATGGCCCACCGGCCAGCCCAGTCAGAACAGTGTCGCAGAGGGATGGCAATTCTCCAAGCCGCCGATTGCGCAGGATCAGACTCGTTGGCGCCTGACGCAGATGCCCCGTGACATCCGGGCGTTATGTCATGCTGGAGGAAATTGCGCAGTGAATGCCAGGGTCAGGTCCATACCTTCCATCGATGCGCATGAAGGTACAGGCCTGATCCGGGCGCTCGCGTGACGGGGGGTATTGAGACTGGCGTCTTCGCGGCATTGGCTGGAAGGTATGGGCCTGACGCCGGGTCTCGACACGGCCCCGCATTGCTCGACCATGACGGGCAATGCGGACTTGAAGCCATCGCCCTCGCCAGGCTGGAGCGCCGGGATGCGGCCCGGCCATTGGTACCGCATCTCCGGCGACCGGGTCGGTTTCAGGGCCATCACCGAGGCATGGAACAGCGCCGTGTTCGCCTCTCGCTGTGGCCCCTGTGGGTGCACGCGGGCGATGACGGCGGTGGCAATGCGTTCATCGGCTTCGTATCCGACGGAGACAACCGCGACGGCAGCTTCGGGCGCTGGACCACGCTGCACGACAGCAAGCTGCGTGCAACGGCGAACCACAACGCGATGCAGCATGTCCCGACGCTGGACCTGCTTGTCATCACCTGCCATGCGCGCGACGCGCTGGGTGCCGTCGCGCCGGACTTGTGGTATTTCGCGTCGCTGTGTAAGGTTGTTGCCATGGCGAGGCATGACTCCTTGGCGCGGGGCATGAAAGCGTACGCCCGCCGGCAATGGCGTCAGGCGTTTGACCTGCTGGCCGCTGCAGACAGACAGACAGCTCTCGCGCCAGAACACCTGGTGCAACTCGGCAACGCCGCCTACCTCACAGGCGACGACGGCGAGGCGCTCGGGGCCTGGACGCGCGCGCATGCCGGGTTTGTCGACCAGGATCAACCCTTGCCGGCCGCTCGCGTCGGGTTCTGGTTGAGCCTGTGCCTGTTGCTGGCAGGCAAAGGGGCACAGAGCAGCGGTTGGTTGTCGCGCAGTCAACGCCTGATCGACGATCGCTCAGGCCGTTGCGCCGAACACGGGTTGCTCCAGGTCGTGTGCGGATTGATATCGATGTTCAAGGGGGATGTCACCGGCGCCATGGATGCCTTCCACGAAGCGACTTCGCTTGCAGCGCAGTTCGGTGATCCCGATCTTCTCGCCGCTGCGGTTCTGAGCCGAGGTCAGGCCCTGATCCAGATGCAACGTGTCGACGAGGGCGTGGTCCTGCTCGACGAGGCGATGGTCGCGGTCACGGCCGGTCAGGTTTCGCCGATCATGACCGGCATCGTGTATTGCGCGGTCATCCTGACCTGCGAGCGAGCATACGATATCGAGCGTGCCCGCGAGTGGACCGCTGCCCTCGACGACTGGTGCCGCGCACAGTCCGAGCTGGTTGTGTACAGGGGCCAATGCCTGGTGCACCGGGCGGCATTGTTGCAGTTCAAGGGGGACTGGGTCGCTGCGCGCGCGGAGGCTGAAGGAGCCTATGCGCTCTTGTCGGCGCGCTCGGAGCAAATGGCGGGCCGCGCGTTGTATCAACTGGCCGAACTCCACCGCCTCGCCGGAGAGTTGTCGCAGGCCGACAAGATGTACCGGCAGGCGGGAGCCAGAGGCTTCGAGCCGCAACCGGGATCATCGCTGTTGCGGCTCGCCCAGGGGGACGTCCATGCAGCGGTGGCTTCGATCCGTCGCGTCGAGAGCGAGGCCAGTAGCCGGCAAGGGCCCGGCGCGGGTGTTCAGCGGGTCAGGATCCTCGAGCCGTTCGTCGAGATCATGCTTGCCGCCGGCCAGAACGATGCCGCGCGCGCCGCCGCCGAGGAGCTTGTGTACATCGCTGGTCAGCGTGAAACCCCGTATCTGAAAGCCGGCGCGGCGCACGCAACCGGCGCCGTTCGCTTGGCCAGCGGCGATGCGAACGGCGCACTCGCCAGCTTGCGCGAGGCATGGACCTTGTGGCAAAAGCTCGAAGCGCCCTACGAGTCGGCCAGGGCCCGGTCGCTCATTGCGCGTGCATGCGAGCAGGCAGGAGATGCGGAATCCGCCCGGCTGCACTTCGATGCGGCAGTCGCCGCATTCGAGCGGCTCGGGGCGACGGTCGAGCTCTCGCAATTGCGCACCGGCACCGGGGAGGGTGGTGCCGCGGCCTCGTTGTCCGCGCGCGAACGGCAGGTGCTCAACCTGATTGCCGCGGGCAAGTCCAATCGCGGCATTGCATCGCAACTGGGGATCAGCGACCACACGGTGGCCCGCCACGTGAGCAACATCTTCACCAAGATCGGCGTCAACTCCCGCGCCGCGGCCACGGCATTTGCGTTCGAGCACGGTCTGGTCTGACTGCATCATGGTCATTTCTGACCATTGAGCATCGGTCCGCGTCTGGTCCATTCGCGCGATGCGCGAATGGCGGCGACTGTCTAGATTGGAGCCTCGCCCCGGAGCTTCAACCCGATCCAGACAGGAGGTTTACATGCCCACGTTCAATGCCACCGACTATCGCGGCACCGCCGCCGAAAACTACGAGCGATTCTTTGTTCCCGCCATCGGTGCACCTCTGGCCGCGGATCTCGTCTCCATTGCCGCCCTGAATCCCGGCGAGCGGGTTCTCGATGTCGCTTGCGGCACCGGCGTGGTCACGCGCCTGGCGGCCAAGGCGGTTGGCGCCACCGGCGCCGTCGCAGGGCTCGACGTCAACCCCGGGATGCTTGCCGTCGCGCGATCCGCGACACCGAACGGCTTGCACATCGACTGGTATGAAACCAGCGCCGAAGCGATGCCCCTCGCCGATGCGAGCTTCGACGTCGTGCTGTGCCAGATGGGGCTTCAATTCGTCCCCGACAAGGTGAAGGCGCTCAAGGAACTCCGTCGCGTTCTCGCTCCTGGCGGGCGCGTCCTGCTCAACCTGCCCGGACCGACGCCCGAGCTGTTCGTCGTGTTGCGCGATGCCCTCGCCCGGCATATCGATCCGCAGTGCGCGGGGTTCGTCGACGTGGTCTTCGCATTGCACGACGGCGCACGGATCGGCGCTTTGATGGTCGAGGCAGGCTTCTTGAACCCTGTCATCGAAAAGACGAGGCGGACATTGCGCCTGCCGCAGCCCGACGATTTTTTGTGGCAATACGTGCACAGCACCCCGTTGGCAGCACCGGTCGCACAAGCAACCGATGCGCAGCGCGCCGCGCTTGTGCGTGAGGTCAACCAGCGGTGGCGCGCCTTTTCATCCGGCGACGCGATGGCCCTTGACGTGGGCGTGACCACGGTCCGCGCTGTGGCCTAGCAATCCTGGAGCCAACCGCCGGCGCATGGTCGGCAATTCTGATAGGGGGATCGCATGCAAGCAATTGACCAGGCCACATTCAACTTCAGCCCCTTGATCGGACTGGCCGTGGCCATCATGGTGGGTTTTCTGGTCTTTGCCGTGGCGCTGGACCTGACCCGGGCCCAGTTCCGCCGCGTTCTCGAGGTCCCCAGGGCGCCGGGCGTCGGACTCGTCGCGCAGTACCTCATCCTGCCGGCAGTCGCCTGCGGCATCGCCTGGCTGATGGCCGACACCGCGAGCATTGCGCTTGGCTTGCTGCTCGTGGCCTGTTGTCCGGCGGGCGCGCTGTCGAATTACCTGACCGGCGTCGCGCGCGGGAACGTGGCCACGTCGGTCAGCATGACGGCGATCTCCACGTTGGCAAGTGTGGTCGCCACGCCGCTGCTGTTCGCGTTCTGGGCCTCGCTGAACCCGCAGACGAACGCCGTCCTGCTGCAGATCCAGATCGATCCCCGGCGGGTGCTCATGGTGCTCGGCATCATGCTGGTGGCCCCGATCTCGGCGGGCATGCTGATTCGCGCCAGGAGCCCGGAGATCGCCGACCGGATCCGGCCGCTGGCGCGGCGCGTCGCCGGCGGCGTCTTTGCCGCTGTCGTGGCGATATTGCTTCTCGGCAACCTCGGGGTGCTGCGCAGCTTCGCCGCGTCTGCGCTGCCTCCGGTGCTCGTCACCTTTGCCGTCGCCGTCGCGTTGGGCTGGGTTCTTGCCCGGATGATGGGTCTGAAAGCGGCCGACCGCCGTGCCGTGGCCCTGGAGGTCGCGTTCCAGAACGTCGCACTCGCCATCGGATTGGCCGTGACGTTTTTCCCCGCGATGGCCGGCGTCGCCATCACATCGATTCTGTGGGGTGTCGTCCACCTCACGTTCGGCTTCGCAATCGCAGCGCTGTGGAAACATGTGCCGATCGCCGACGAGCGTCTGGCGGCCCATTGATCGAGGGCGTCGAACGATTGCAGCCTGTCGTCGCCCACCTGGGCGGGATCGCACCTGCAAGCAAGCGAGTTGGACAGCCGCTGTCGGGCGCCCGCAGCGCCAGGCGAACGGCCATCGACCGGGGCCCTGGTTTCCGTTGATGCTCTGGCGCAGTCACGTCGGCCCCGGCCAATGCCGGGAGACACCAAACGAGGGCTTGCGACGGGGCATCAAGGGCCGCAATGCCGACGTGGCGTCGCGCTCAGCGGCAGCAACCGGCAAGCAGGCCTTCACGCAGAGATCGGCCGAACCTTGCGCCGTCGTGGCAAATGGTGTCGGCGCCTGTACCAACTTTGCCGGCTCCGGTTCGGCGTCCGTCGAGACGCATGGCTTGGCCAGGGCGGACAGGTGGCGTCGTGCCGTTCATGTCACATCTGCCATTCCCGCCAACGCTTGCCCAAACCTCCCCGCTCCACTGATCGTGAGCACCAATTGCTGCGTCGCCCTTGTCGCCGCCACATAAAACAATCGCGCCTCCTCATGCTCGTCCGTGCCATCCCCCGGCATCTGCCCCACCCCCGGAATCGCGACGACCGGAAACTCCAGTCCCTTGCTCGCATGCATGGTCATCACGGTGATGCGGTCGCGGCCCGGGCGGTAGTCGCCGGACTTGTGCCGGACCTGGTGCGGCAGCTTGCGATGGCGCAGGGCGTGGGCGCAGGCGTCCATCGTGGCGTGGTCGCGGCAGATGATGGCCATGTCGCTCCAGGCGTGGCCGTCGTTGGTGTGCGCGTCGCCCAGCAATTCGGCGATCTTCCAGGCTTCGTCGCGCAGCGTCGGTAGCCGGATGATCAGCGGCGGCTGGCCGTCGCGGCCGCAACCGATCGGCTGGACCGTCGGGTTTTCCTCCTCCGATTCGTCGCGATTGTTCAACAGGTCTCCAGCGATCACGCTGGCCACTTGCAGAATTTGTCGCGTGTTCCGGTAGTTGATCTTGAGAATGGTGGATGTACCTACAGCCTTGATGCCCACGCTCTTGAGCGAAAACTTCAGTGTCTTTCGCGAATAGATGCGCTGCGCGTCGTCATACAGCAGCAATAAGCTGTTCGTCGCCGGGTCCACCATCTGCGTGACCAGCGTCAGCCATTCGGGCGCGAAGTCGTGGCCTTCGTCGATCAGCACGGCCTGGTACTGGCCGGACGGAATCTGCTTTCGCTCGACGGCGCGGATGACCCGATGGACGAGTTCGGCCACGTAGGCCGTGCTGCCCATCTGCGACGGCAGCGGCTGCCCGAACGCCACCAGTTGCTGCCGGCACCACTTGTGGAAGTTGCGCGCATGCACCCGCTCGGCCAGGCCCTTGTTCTCCATCATGGCTTCGAGCTTGAGCGCCTGCGGCTCGTTGTAGCAAAGGATCAGGATGGGTTTGCCGTTCGGCGTCTGCGCCCGGGCCAGGTACTCGGCGCGGTAACCCAGGATCATGGTTTTGCCCGAGCCGGCCACGCCGTGGATGACGCGATGCCCGTCGCCCAGGCTGCGCGCGAGTTGCTCCTGCTGCA
>JBFIDI010000035.1:0-20409 GCA_041581405.1 Burkholderiaceae bacterium | reverse complement strand
TGTGCCAGGGCGGCCTGCGCCGCCGCGAGCGAGGCGCGCGAGCGACTCACCTGGTCCAGCAGTTTCGAGGTGTCCAGCTCGACCATGACCTGGCCCTTCTTCACGCGGTCGTTCACGTCGACCAGCACGCGCTGCACCGTGCCCGACAGTTCGCTGCCGATGTCGACCGAGCGCGTGGGCTGCAAGGTTCCGTTGGCCGACACGGTGAGGGTGATGTCGCCCTTGCGCAGCTCGGTCGTCACATACGTGGGCGCGGCCTGGCTGGCGCTTTGCGCCAGCCAGTAGTACAGGCCGGCCCCCAGGAGCAGCAGCACCAGCAGGCCGATCCACAACGAGCTGCGGCGCCACCATCGCGGTGGATGGTCGTCGCCCAGAAGGGTTTGCAGATCGGCGGGCTGGGCGGAGGCGGTGGCCTTGGTGTTCATGGCGGGACGGGGTGATGGGGTGGATTCGGCGGGAGCGGTCATGGTTGTGTCGTTGGCGCAGCCGCTTCGGCGTCGGTGTCGGACTTCCAGCCGCCCCCCAGCGCCTTGTACAGGCGCACATGGTCGGTGCTCAGGCTGGCCTGGGCACTCGCCACGCTGTCCTGCGTGGACAGCAGCGTGCGCTGGGTGGTCAGCACGGTCGCAAAATCGACCAAGCCGCTGGTGTAGCGCTGGCGGGCCAGCAGTTCGGCCCGGGTGGCTGCGTCGGCGGCGGCCTGCAGCCGCTGCAGGCGCTCGGTGTCGCCCTGGATGGCGACCAGTGCGTCCTCCACCTCTTGCAGCGCGCTAAGTGCCACACCCTCGAAGGTCGCCAGCGATTGCTCCATGGCCGCTTGCTGCGCACGCACCTGGGCCCGGCCCGCGCCGCCGTCGAACAGGGTGGCGGACACGCTCGCCAGCAGGGTCCGGACCAGCGATGCGCTGTCGGTCAGGCTGCCCAGTGTCAGCGCCGACAGGCCCAGGGAACCGGACAGTTGAAAACTGGGGAGCCGCGCGGCATCGGCCACCGTGATCCGGGCCGCGGCCGCCTGCACCCGCCACTCGGCCTCACGGACGTCGGGCCGCTGGCGCAGCGTGTCCGCGGGAAAAGTCAGTGCGATGTCGGGCGGCGGTGGAGGCACGGGCGCCGCCTGTCCCAGTTCCGCGCCCAGCTGCCCCGGGGCACGACCGGTGAGCACGGCCAGGGCGTTCAATGTCTGTGTCACGCTGGTCTGCAGCGCGGGGATCTGGGCACGGGTTTGTTCCGTCGTGCTGACCGCCTGCTCGACGTCGAGCGAAGAAGCCAGGCCGGCCTGGTTCCGCCAGCGGGTGATCTGAAGGGTTTCGTCCTGGCTTTCCAGGTTGGCGCGCGCGATCGCCAGCCGGGTTTGCAAGCCGCGCAGGTCGATGTAGGCCGCCGCCACTTCGGCCGCCAGCGACACCTGGGTGTCGGCCAGGCTCGCGGCCGACGCGCTGGCATCGGCCGCGCTGGCGCTGGCCGAGGCCTGGTTGCCGCCAAAGATGTCGGGCTCCCAGCTGGCGTCGAAACCGGCGCTGAACCGGTTGCTGGCATCGTTGCCACCCGACCGGCTGCGCTGTGCCGATCCCGATGCGGCTACGGTGGGGCCGAGTCCCGCCCGTGTCACGTCGGCCAGCGCCCGGGCCTGGCGCAACGCGGCCTGGGCGGCCTTGACGCTGGTGTTGGCCTGCAGCGCCTGTTCGACCAGCGCCGTCAGTTGCGCGTCCTGAAAGCGTGTCCACCAACCGGCGATGTCGGTGGCCGTGGCGCCTTGCGCGCCTGAAGGCGAGTTGCTCCACTGCGCCGGCACGGTCGTCGCCAGCGTGGTGTCGGGATGCGAAGGCATCACGCTGGCACAGGCGCCCAGCACCAGCGGCAGCGCCAGCGCCCCGGCCCACGACCACCGACGCAGCCCCCGCGCAGGGATCGTTGATGGTTCGGGCAGGTGGTGGGCGAGGGGTGGCGTCATGAAGGGGCAAGCGGATGCAAGGGTTGATCCTATTGTGGGTGACCCGGGTCAGGGCTTTGCGACTCGGGTGTGAACCGGGTGTAAAGCCGGAGCACCCCATCCGCAGCCCGGCTCCGCGGGAGATCGCCGGGGCCGGCGTGCAGGCGGCTGCGCGGCACTGGCGCGCGTCGGCATGAAGGTTCAGAATGGGCCCGACCGGCCTGTGTCGGCGCCGGTTCCATTGTCGTGAGCGCATTGCGCTTGTTGCCGTCACGCAGCACGAGGAGGATCGCCATGGCCCGTCAACCGGCCCCCCGAAAAACGTCGACCGCATCGCCGCGCAAGAACACGGCGCAGCCCGGTTATTTCCATTACTGCAACGTGCGCCCGTCCACGCCGCGCACGTTCGCGTCCGGCGTGAACGCCGATCGCGCCAGTGCCATCAACGTCCTGAGCGACAAGTGGGTCAACGGCACCGAGCTGAGTTATTACTTCTTCGACAAGTCGGGCGACGGCGAAAACGTCATCATGGCCGACGGCAGCACCAGCTTCATCCGATGGTCGGGCGCCGCGGCGCAGAAGGATGCGGTGCGAGCCGGCTTCAAGGCCTGGAGCGACCTGGGCATCGGCCTGCGCTTCAAGGAGGTGCCCACGCGCGAGCAGGCCATGATCCGGATCGGCTTCATGCGCGGCGACGGTTCCTGGTCCTATGTGGGGCGCGCCATCCTGGACATCGCGTCCGACCAGCGCACGATGAATTTCGGCTGGGACATCGCCAACGACCCCACGACCGCCATCCACGAGATCGGGCATACGCTGGGTTTCGAACACGAGCACCAGAACCCCTTTGCCGGCATCGTCTGGGACGAGGAGAAGGTGTATGCCGACCTGGCCAAGCCGCCCAACAGCTGGCCGCGGCAGAAGACCTTCTACAACATCATCCGCAAGATCAGCGAGAGCCGGGTCCAGGGTACGACCTGGGACCGGGACTCGGTGATGCACTACCCGTTTGCCGCCGGACTGATCACCGAGCCGCCCGAGTTCCGCACCCAGCCGCTGCGCCCGCGCGGGGGACTCTCGGCGCGCGACAAGGCCTATGTCAAGGAGCTGTATCCGCCGCAGAAGCCGGTGGCGGCGTTCCCCGAACTCAAGCTCATGCAGTCCATGCCATTGAAGATCGCCGCCGGGCAACAGATCGACGTGCGCATCCAGCCCACGCGTAGCCGCGTCTACGAGATCCGCACCTTCGGCACCTCGGATACGGTGATCGTGTTGTTCGAGGACGTCGGGGGCGAACTGAAGTACCGCGGCGGCGACGACGACTCGGGCGAGGACCGCAACGCCTACCTCAAGCTGCGCATGTTGCGTGGCGCCAAGTACGTGTTGCGGCTGCGGCTGTATTACGCCGACCACACCGGCGAGACTGCCGTCATGTGGTGGTGATGGCCCGGCCGTGCCCCGTGCAGGCGTGGCATGGCCGGCGTTTATCGTGCGCCGTTGTCACGACACCGCACCCGATCCGTAACTGCCGGTCAGCAGCTGCCCGGTGCGGAACCGCTCCAGCGCATACGGCGCCAGCGACACGTCGGTGGGCAAGCCCAGCGCCTCCTGCGCGAGGACGCGGCCGACGGCGGGCGAGAGCTTGAACCCGTGGCCGGAAAAACCGAAACCGACGACCAGCCCCGGCACCTCGGGCACGCGGCCGAGCACGGGGTTCCAGTCGGGCGTGACGTCGTAGACGCCGGTCCAGCTCGATGCCAGGCCGGCGGTCTCGTAGGACGGAAACCGCTCCGCCGCCTGGGCGCCGACCTCGACGACGTAGTCCATGGGAATGTCTCCCTGTTCGTTGTCGGGTTCCGCCAGCGTCTCGCCGACCGTGCCTTCGCTGACCAGCATCTGGCGCCCGCCGTAACTGCGGCAATACAACATGCCCGGCGAGCCCAGGTCCTTGTAGACCGGCATCTGGTAGGTATAGGCCTCGGGGCCCTCGAGCGCGAGCACGCTGTGGCGCTCGGGCTTGACCGGCGTGGCGATGCCGGTCCAGCGTTCGAGTTCCGTCGCCCAGATGTTCTGCGCGCTGACGACGACGCCGGCGTGGAACCGGCCTTGCGGGGTGTCCACGCCCGTGACGCGGCCGTGTTCGTCGCGCAGCAGGCCCTGCACCGCGACGCCTTCCAGGATCTTGACGCCGCGACGGCGTGCGGCGCGTGCGAAGCTGGTGGCCACCAGCGTGGCGTCGGCGAAACCGGCCTCGGGCTCGAAGCCGATCAAGGCGGCATCGTCGAAGCGGCAGATCGGCAGGCGGTCGGTGGCCTGCTGCTGCGTCAGCAGCTCGACCGGGATGCCGCTGGCCTGCTGCGCCGCCAGGGCCGCGCGCAGGGGTTCGAGTTTCGGGCCCTCGGGCGCGGCGATCAGGTAGCCGCAGGGCACCAGCCCGGCCGCAGCGTCCTCGTCGCCGACATAGGCGGCGAAGTCCTTGAACGCGGACCAGGAGCGGCGCGCCAGCGCGACGTTCTCGATCACCGAATAATGGGTGCGCAGGATGCCGCTGGATTGCGACGAGGTGCCGTTGCCGATCTGGCCGCGCTCGAGCACCAGGACGCTGCGGGCGCCGAGTTCGGCCAGGTGCCAGGCGACGGAGGCACCGATGACGCCGGCGCCGATGACGATCACATCGGGGTTGTGCATGAATGTCGTGGGTTGTTGGTGGTGGTGCCGTCGAGCCTAGCGCCAGCGGCGCCGCGCGCGTGCAAGGCGGCGCATCGCTGATCCATAGCATCAGCCAGGCTGTTGCAAGCCCGAGGCCGACCCGCGCGAACGGCGTGTCAGTCGTCGTCGATCGTCAACGCGCCGGGGGGCAGGGCCAGCGCCGCGCCGATGTCCCGCTGCAGTTCGCGCACCACGATGCGCACCAGGTCGGCGACTTCGCGCGGCAGGCTGCCCATTCCCGCGACCCGGTGCACCAGCGTGAAGCGCCGCGCCAGCGGCGGGCAGGCACGCCCCTGGTGCTGGAACGCCGACAGCGGCAGTATCCGCACTGCGCCGGCGTGGTAACGCGACTGCCACAGGCACAGCGGTGTCGTGAGCGCAAAACCCAGGCCTTCGCGCACCAGCGCCAGCAGCGGATCGGTGGCATCGAACTCGAACGCCGATTCGATGCCGGGATGCAGGCCGTGCAGGTAGGTCTCGATCTGCTTGCCGATCTGCGAGCGCAGGCTGTAGTTCATGAACGGCAAGCCACGGCTCAGCGCCTGCAACGAATCGCTGGTTGGGCCCACCGCAGGGTCGGGCGGCAATGCGACGACGTATTGCTCGGTGAACAAGGGCAGCTGGGCCGTGCCGGGTTCGTGCGCCAGCGTGCTGGTGGTCATCAGCAGGTCGAGCTGATGGTCCCGGAACTGGGCCAGCAGGTCGGGCGACAGTCCCGAGCACATGCGCACCCGGTGCATGCGCCCGATCAGTCCGCGCACCAGCTGCGGGCCGATGGTGGCGGCGAACGAGTCGACACAGCCCAGGCGCACCAGCGCCCGCTTGGCGCGGCTGAGCGCGCGCACGCCTTCGGCCATCTGGTCGGCCTGGCTCCGCAACGCCAGGGCATGTTCATACAGCCGCTGGCCGGACGCGGTGGCGCGGGCCGGGCGGGTCGAGCGGTCCAGCAAGGGGGTGTCGAATTTCTGTTCCAGCTGGCGGACATGTTGCGACACGCCGGCCTGCGAGATGCCCAGCCGCGCCGCGGCCGCCGAGACCGAGCCGGTTTCCACCACCGCGACCCAGCTGCCCAGTTGCTCCCAGGCCGGAGGCAGTTCACGCGGGGCGCCGAGCTTGTTCATGGGGCGAGTGTGCCTGATCTGCAATCGGATTCCTGATGCAAACCATCAACGCGCACGATGGCGCATTCCGGCGCCAGGGCTGGCCCCAAAATTGCGTCACGGGATGTCGCATCATTAGAGATTGCGGGCAAACACCGATGCACGGCATTGGTGCGCAGCGATAACATCACCGGTTCATTTGTTGAATAAAAAGGTATAGCCATGAAACTCAATCGCAGACTCGCCCTGGCCCTGGTCGCCGCGGCCGTAACCGTATCCGGCGCCGCCATTGCGCAGCAGCGCGTCTTTTTCGGTGTCGCCACCGGCGGTACCGGCGGTACCTATTACCCCCTGGGTGGCATGCTGGCCCAGCTGATCTCCAACAAGGCGGTCGTCGACGGCAAGAAGATCACCGCCACCGCGGAAGCGGCCGGCGCGTCGGTGGCCAATGCCAAGCTGCTGGGCAACAAGGACATCGAGTCGGCTTTTGTTGCCGCCGACATCCTGGACGCCGCCTACAACGGGAAGGGCCAGTTCAACGGCGCGCCGATCAAGAACCTGCGCGCGCTCGGCGCCCTGTACCCCGAGACGGTGCAGCTGATCACCCGCGCCGATCGCGGCATCAACAGCGTCAAGGACCTCAAGGGCAAGAGCATCTCGTCGGGCTCGCCCGGCTCCGGCCAGTACCAGCTGCTGACCGACCTGCTGACGGTCTACGGCATGAAACGTTCCGACATCAAGGAAGACCTGTCCTCGTTCACGCAGGCGGTCGACAAGATCAAGGACGGCAACCTGGACGCCACGCTGATCACCGCCGGCGTGCCGACGGCGGCCGTGACCGACTTCGCGCAAAGCCACGACCTCAAGGTGATCCCGCTGTCGGGCGCCGAGATCGGCGAACTGCTCAAGCAGCAGCCGTATTACACCCGCGTGCAGATGCCGGCCAACAGCTACAAGGGCCAGACCGCGCCGGTCGACACGCTGGCCGTGATGGCGGTGTGGACCACGCATGACGGCGTGTCCGACGCCATCGCCTACGAGGTGACCAAGGCCTTGTACGAGAACGTGGCCATCATGGGCCAGGTGCACGTGCAGGGCAAGAACATCAGCCTGGCCACGGCCACCGCCGTCGGTACCGCGCCGATCCATCCCGGCTCGCTGAAGTACTTCAAGGAAAAAGGCCTCGTCAAGTGATGCTGCGGCAGCGTGCCGCCGTGATGGCGGCTGCGCTGCTGCTGCTGTTGCCGCTGGCCGTTCCGGCCGCCGTCGCTTGCGAGTTGGTGCTGACCGAGCACCGCAGCGGGCGGCCGCTGGCGCGGCTGGCGCTCGACCCCCACCGCCCCGCGGCACGGATCGCATTCACGCATTCCGTGCTCGGTACGCCGGTGGTCGACCATTACGAATGGCGCTTGCATGCGGGCCAGTGGCGCGCCCACATGGTGCAGGAGCACTTCGAGGGCGACGGTTATGGCCTGCCGAATGCGGCCGGCCCGGGCGAGACCATGGTGCGCGATGGCGACGGCTGGCGCCTGTACCTGGACCGGGTCGTGCATCCGCTGGTCGTGTTGCCGCTGCCGTCGCAGTCGATGCGCGTGTCCATCGGCGAGAAGCCGGCACTGCTGCTCGGTTCGCTGAGCCAACGATCGATAGAATTCCGGGCCCGCGATTGCCCGCCTCCCTGACACAAGCACTGGAAACCCATGAGCGCCTCCCAGCAGGATATTGATCGCCTGATCGAGCAGTTCGACCCCGAGTCGACCTTCCGCAGGCTGGCCGGCATGGCCGCGCTGTTCGTGACCGTGGTCACCGTCGGCCTGTCGGCCTGGCACTACTACACCGCCGGTTTCGGGCTCGAGAACGAAATCGCGCACCGCGCCATCCACCTGTCGGTGGTGCTCGGCCTGTGTTTCCTGGTGTTCCCGCGCCAGAAGCGCATGGGCGGGCATTGGGAATGGACGGTGTCCATCGGCCTGGTGGCGTTCTACCTGATGATGGGTCTCGGCCTGCTCGATTCGTTCTCGGACCCGGTTCCGATGGGCGCCAAGGTCACCTTCATCGCGGTGTTGCTGTCCGTGGCCGGCCTGTCGCTGCCGTTCAAGGCCTACGACGGCAGCCACACCCGCATTCCGCTGCGCGACTGGATCTTCGCCGCGCTGGCGTCCGGTTTTTCGCTGTACCTGCTGGTGTTCTTCAACGAGATATTCATCCAGCGCCCCGGCGAACACACGCCGATCGACCTGATGGTCGGCGTGATCGCGATCGCGATGGTGATCGAGGCCACGCGCCGCACCATGGGCATCTTCCTGCCGCTGCTGGCCATTGCCACCGTGTTGTACGGCCTGTTCGGGCCCTATCTGCCGGGCGGGCTGGCGCACCGCGGCTACAGCGTGTCGCGCGTCGTGGCCCACCTGTACAAGGGCACCGAAGGCATCTACGGCATTCCGGTCGGCGTGGTCGCCACCTTCGTGTTCCATTTCGTGTTGTTCGGCATCATGGCCCAGCTCACCGGCCTGGGCCAGCTGTTCGTGAACCTGGCCACCATCGCCGCCGGTCGTTTTTCGGGCGGGCCGGCCAAGGTCAGCGTGGTGTCGTCCGGCCTGTTCGGCATGATCTCCGGCTCGCCGATCGCCAACACCGTGACCACCGGCGTGATGACCATCCCGCTGATGAAGAAGGTCGGCTTCGCGCCGCGATTCGCCGGCGCCGTCGAGGCATCGGCCTCGTGCGGAGGCCAGATCACGCCGCCCATCATGGGCGCGGCGGCCTTCATCATGGCCGAGACGCTGGGCATCCCGTACAACCAGCTGATCCTGGTGGCCATCGTGCCGGCCGCGCTGCACTACTTTGCGATCCTGTACATGGTGCACCTGGAAGCGAAGCGGCTCAAGCTCACCGGCATGGATCCGTCCGAGATCCCGTCGCTGGGCCTGGTGCTGCGCAGTTCCTGGCACCTGTTCATTCCGCTGGTCGTGATGGTCACGCTGCTGCTGATGCAATACACGCCGTTCCTGGCCGCGTTCTGGGGCATCACGCTGACCGTGGCCTGTTCATGGATTCCGAAGCTGCTGGGCCCGTATGGCAAACGCATGGCCGGCATGGCGGTCGGGCCGCGCGCGCTGGTGCAGGGATTCGAGATGGGCGCCAAGGCGGCGCTGGCCATCGGCGCGGCCTGCGCCTGCGTGGGTTTCGTGCTCGGCATCACGACGCTGACCGGCATGGGATTCAAGTTCTCGGCCTGGATCCTGGACCTGTCGGGCATCGTCGCCCAGGGTGTGGTGGCGCTGGACAGCTTCCAGCTGCTCGACCTCAAGCAGGTCACGATCCTGTTCGGCCTGTTGTTCACCGCCGGCGCCTGCATCATCATGGGTTCGGGCGTCCCCACCACGCCGACCTACATCATCCTGGCCGCCATCGTTGCGCCGGCGCTCGAGCAACTCGGCGTGCCGCAGCTGGCAACCCACTTCTTCGTGTTCTATTTCGGCGTGCTCGCCGACGTGACGCCACCGGTGGCGCTGGCCGCGTTCGCGGCCGCGGGTATTGCGCGCAGCGAACCCATGCGTACCGGCATGACGGCGTTCCGCCTGTCGATGGGCAAGGCGCTGGTGCCGTTCGCCTTCGTCTACACGCCGTCGCTGCTGCTGATCAATTTCAGCTGGTCGGCCTTCATCGTCGCGATCATCTCGATCACCGTCGCCATCGTCGGCCTGGGCGCGGCGTATACCGGTTACCTGGCCCGGCCGATCGGCAAGCCGGTGTTCGTGTTGTTCAACGTGTTCTCGTTGTCGCTGATCTTCGCCAACCCGGTGATGTCGGCCATCGGCGTGCCGGTGGTGCTGGCACTGGTGGCCTGGCACATGCGACCGCTGCCGGACGCGCCGCAGCCGGGCTGACCGCACGACGCTCGCAGCCGCACGCTCCCTGTCGGGGGCGGGCGGCTGGCGCGGCTCAGGACATGATGCCGATCTGCCAGGGCACGAACTCGTGGTCGCCCAAGCCGAGCTTTTCGCTCTTGCTGGCCTGGCCGGATGCCGTCTGCAGGAACAGCTCGAAGATGCGCTGCCCCATCTCCTCGACGGATGCCGTGCCGTCCAGGATCTCTCCGCAGTTGATGTCCATGTCTTCCTCGAGCCGGTGGTACATCGGGCTGTTGGTGGCGAGCTTGATGCACGGGGCCGGCTTGGAGCCGAACATGGAGCCGCGGCCGGTGGTGAAGGCGATCAGGTTGGCGCCGCCGGCGATCTGGCCGGTGGCGGATACCGGGTCGAAACCCGGCGTGTCCATGAAGACGAATCCCGGTGTGGTCACCGGCTCGGCGTAGCGGTAGACCTCCATCAGCGGTCCGGTGCCGCCTTTCATCGACGAGCCGAGCGACTTCTCGAAGATGTTGGCCAGGCCACCGACCTGGTTGCCCGGGCTCACCTGGCCGTTGATCTGCACGTCGCGGCCGACCGAATATTCGTCCTTCCACCAGCGGATGCGGGCGACGAGTTTCTCGCCGATGGCGCGGCTGGCCGCGCGGCGGGTCAGCGTGTGTTCGACGCCATAGATCTCGGGCGTCTCCGACAGGATGCCCGTGCCACCATGGCGCGCAAGAATGTCCACCGCCGCGCCCAGGGCCGGGTTCGCCGTGATCGAGGAAAAGCCGTCCGATCCGCCGCACTGCAGGCCGACCATCAGGTGGCTGGCACTGACCGTCTGGCGCCGGCACTCGTTGGCCGCAGGCAGCAGCGCGCGCACCGCCTCGATGCCGGCCTCGATGGTCTTGCGGGTGCCACCCGTCTCCTGCATGATGAAGGTGTGCAGCGTGGGGCTGGCCTGCAGTTCTTCCTGTTCCATCAGGCCCTTGAGCTGGTTACGTTCGCAGCCAAGGCCGATCACCAGGGCTGCGGCCAGGTTCGGGTGGCGGGCGTATCCGGCCATCGTGCGGCGCAGCAGCTGCATCGGTTCGCCCGTCATTTCCATGCCGCAGCCGATGGAGTGGCTGAACGCCACCACACCATCGACGTTCGGAAAATCCGACAGTCGCTCGGGTGTGAACCACTCCGCGATCTTGTTGACGACGGTGGCGGAGCAGTTCACCGTGGACAGGATTCCGATGAAGTTGCGCGTACCGACCTTGCCGTTGGGCCGCACATAACCCTGGAAGGTCGCGCGCTGGTCCTCGGGCAGCAGTTGCACCGGCTTGAAGGCGCTGGCGTGGGCATAGTCGCGATCGAACTCCCGAAACTCCGTGTTATGGCTCTGCACCATGCTTCCGGGCTCGATGTCCGTATTGGCAAAACCCACCGTCACGCTGTATTTCAGGATCGGTTCGCCCTTCGATATCCTGCGCGCCGCGATCTTGTAGCCGGCCGGTACCTGGCTGCGGCTGGTGAAGCCCTCGGCCGGGACTTCCGTGCCGATGGGCACGGGCACTCGCGCGACCACCACGTTGTCCTGCGGGTGCAGGCGGATGACGGGGCCGATCATCTGTTTGGGGGAGGTTGAAGTCATCTCGGGGGCTGGGGCTGCGGATTGCATGAATGGGGCCGTAGGGAGATCGGAGCGGGTCGGAAGCACGGAGCGGGATCGACGGGCTTAGTCGGGAGTGACGCCCGACTCCTTGACGATGGGGGCCCACTTGCTTATTTCGGACTGAATGTACGTGCCCAGCTGTTCGGGCGTACTGGTGCGAACTTCGAAGCCCTGGCCCAGCAACCGGTCGCGCAGCTCGTTGTCCTGCAAGGCCGTGTGGATGTCACTGTTGAGACGCGCCACGATCTCCCTGGGGGTACCGGCGGGTGCCACGATGGCGTATACGAGTTCGACCTCGTAGCCCGGCAGCGTCTCGGCGATGGTTGGAACACCCGGTGCGAGGCTGCTTCGCTTGGCGCTGGTAAGGCCGATCGGCGTCAGCTTGCCGGTCTTGACGTAGGACAGGGCCGATGGCGTGCCGACCATGGCCAGCTCGATCTGTCCGCCGAGCACGTCGTTGAGTGCGGGCGCCGCACCTTTGTATGGCACATGCACGATTTTTGTTCCAGCACGGGAGTTGAGCAACTCGCCGCCGAGGTGCAGCGGTGTGCCGGAGCCCGACGAGCCGAAGTTCATCTTGCCCGGTTGGCTCTTGGCTAGCGCAACCAGATCCTTGAAGTTCTTGGCCGGGACCGACGGATGGGCCACCAGCATCAACGAGGAGGCCGCGACCAGCGTCACGGGGGCGAAGTCCTTGACCGTGTCGTAGCCCAGCTTGGGATACATGGCCTGATTGATGGCTTGTGTTCCCACCATCATGATGAACAGCGTGTAACCATCGGCGGGCGACTTGGCAACCATCTCGGCGGCCAGGTTGGTGCCGGCGCCGGGCTTGTTCTCGACCAGCACCGGAGTGCCCAGCAACGCGCTGAGTTTTTGGCCGATACCGCGCCCCAGCACGTCCGACGGACCGCCGGCAGCAAAAGGAACCACCAGTCGAACCGGTTTGTCCGGCCAGGCCGCGTGGGCGGGCAATACGGACAGCGTTGTCACGGCTGCCAACGCCGCAACGCGGGCGCCTGCTGAGGCGCGTTTGATCAATGTGAAGAATGCCATGTCTCTTGTCTCCTGAGGTTTGGGAATGAACGAAAAGTGTCAATACGCGTGTTTGGCCAGCGTCTTGCTGGCGAAGGCGCGCAGCCGGTCAGCGTCGGGTGCATAGCCGAGGCCGGGTTGTGTCAGCTGGTCTTTTTCGACCGCGCCGCCGCGCGGGGCCAACGGCTGCTCGCAAACGTCGTGCGCCAGGTAGCGGTTGGACATGCTGAAACCCCAAGACACCTCGCGTAGCGCGAAGCCTGCGTGAGCCGTGGCTGCCGCTGAAATGGTGCTCTCTGCGACCTTGCAGGCCAGGTTGACGTGCATGCCCAGGGACAGGCATAAGCGGCCCGCCTCGACCAAGGCCTGAGTGCCGCCCAGCTTGATGAGCTTGAGGCTGGCGCCTTGTGCTGCCCGCCATTGGTCATGCGCGCTGATGTCGGCCAGTCCGTGGATGGATTCGTCGGCGCACAGGGCCAGACCGCTGTCCTTGTGCAGCGCCGCCATGGCCTGCACGTCGCCCGCGGGAAAAGGTTGTTCCAGAAAGGCCATGCCTCCCGCAACGCCCGCTGCCGCGATCGCGGTTGCGGCGTCGACGGACAGGGACTGGTTGGCATCGGCCGAAACGACGTCATCGCGCAGTGCCTGACACAGGCGCTCCACGCGCCGCAGATCGCCTGCGAGCGTGCCTGCGCCGACCTTGATCTTCCATTGCCGGTAACCCTGCTTGCGCAGCGCGGTGGCTTCTTCGAGCTCGGTTTCCACGTCACCCGAGGCCAGCATGTGAAGCATGTCGATGCGCCGTGTGCAGGATGCGTGCATCTCACCGGCCAGCAGCACGTGCATCGGGACAGCCGCCTGTTGGGCCAGCAGGTCCATCAGTGCGGTCTCGATGCAGGACTTGGCCGACGGATTGCCGTACAGGGCGCCGTCGAGCAACGCTCGAATGTCTTGCGCGCCCTGGATGCTCGCGCCTGAAATACGGGACGCCAGGTACTGCGTGCTGGCGTCGATGCTGCCCAGCGTCTCGCCCGTCATCATGGGCGCGGAGCTGGCCTCGCCCCAACCCTCGCGGCCATCGCCGTCGGTGATGCGCACGAGCAGCGTGTGTGCGTGTGTCAGGGTCTCGCCGGCCATCTTGATGGGCTTGCCCATCGGTATCTCGAGTGGGTACAGCGCGATGCTGGTGATTCGCATGGTGCGGGGTGCCTGGGTGCGCGTCGTTTGGCGGAGGTCGCGTCTCAGTCGGCCGGACCCAGGCCGAGCACGTCGAAAGCAGCCTTCAACCGTTTCTCGTAGGCCGCGCGTTCGGCTTTGGCCCGCTCGGCCGGCCACTCCATGAAGCCGGCACCGGCCTTCATGCCGGTCTTGCCGGCCTCGAGGTTGTTGGCGACGCAATCGGCCAGCACATGCGTGTTCGACAACGAGGGATAGATCTCGACGCTGGCCTTGGCCATGCTGTCCCAGCCGGAGATCTCTTTCTGCAGCACCGGGCCCGCCGCTGCATAACGAAACCCGAAGCTGTAGCGCACGGCGGTGTCCACGTCCTCGGCGGAAGCAATGCCGCTGTCGATCAACGAAAGCGCCTCGCGCATCAACGCATGCTGGATCCGGTTGGCCAGAAAACCCGGGATGTCCTTGCGCACGAGAACGGGTTTCTTGCCGACGCGCCGGTACAGGGCGCAGACGGCCTCGCCCACGGCCGGGTCGGTGTCCTGGCCCAGCACGACTTCGACCAGCGGAACCAGGTGAGCCGGCATGAAGTAGTGCGCATTGAGCATGCGACGGCGGGTGGGCAGGTCGGCGGCAATGCGGGAGATGGGAAACCCCGAACTGTTGGAGGCGATCGGAACGTCCGCCGGCACGCGGTCGCCCAGCGCGGTGAACAACGCGCGCTTGAGCGCGAAATCCTCGGCGACGGTCTCGATCACCAGCGTCACACCCTTCCAATCAGCCCAGCTGTCGATCTCGCCGACGGCATGACCGGCGGAAAGGTCCGGGGCCGCGCCGGACAGTGCGCTGGCCGTATCGAGCGCGGCCGCCAGTGCTGCCTGTGCCTTGTCGGCGCTGCGGCCCAGGACCACGACCGGAACCCCCGCCACGATGAATCCTGCGGCAATACCCACAGCCATCGTTCCGCTTCCCACCACAACAATCCTGTCCATCGTGTCTTCCTTGCGTGTCCGAGCAATCGTCTCGGCCTGTTTGTTCAACTTCTCCGGATAAGTGACTAATCGGATAATCACCTTGCAGCCAGACGGAAGAAATATTACACTACTTTCGCTTGTAAAGCTAATTGCATTGCGCAAACATGCGTGTTCAAGTTATCCGGATAAGTTAAATAGTTCAACCCAATAAAGCAGGAGTTATTTGTGTACAACCCATTCCAGAAGCCGGAACTCATCAAGGCCGAAGTCTTCATGTCGATGCCGGCCAAGTTCCGCAAGAAGGCCCGTTCCGGCTGGTCCGACCCGAACCGCCAGGGGGCCGAGGTGGAATGTTTTCTCGAGGGTCCGTCCTTCGACCGTGATGGCAACCTGTGGTTTGTCGACATCCCGTTCGGGCGCATCTTTCGCATCTCCAGCAAGGGAGAGTGGGAGCTGATCACGCAATACGACGGCTGGCCCAACGGGCTCAAGTTCCACAAGGACGGCCGCGCCTTCATCACCTGCTACAAGCAGGGCCTGCTGGTGCTGGACACCAAGACCGGCAAGATCGAGAACGTGCTGGGCTCCATGTACAGCGAGGGTTTCAAGGGCCTGAACGATCTGCACTTCGCCTCCAACGGCGACCTGTATTTCACGGACCAGGGCCAGACCGGCATTGCCGATCCCACGGGCCGCGTGTTCCGCCTGCGCGCCAATGGCCAGCTCGATCGCCTCGCGCTCAACGTGCCCAGCCCCAACGGCATCACGCTCAACACGCAGGAGAAACACTGCTTCGTCGCGGCCACGCGGTCGCAGCAGATCTGGCGCATGCCGCTGATGGCGGACGGCAACGTGTCCAAGACCGGCGTGGCGATCCAGCTCTCCGGCGGGGCGGCGGGGCCCGACGGAATCGAGATGGACTCCCAGAACGGACTGCTGGTGTGCCACCTGGGCGTGGGCATCTGGCGTTTCGACAGCAACATGCTGCCGACCCATCTCGTGTATTCGGAGAACAGCCACCACCATCACCTGGCCAACCTGTGTTTCGGGGGTGAAGACGGCAAGACGCTCTACATCACCGAGTCGATGTCGGGAGACATCCTGATGGCGCGCATGCCGGTGGCGGGGAAGACGATGTATGGCCTCTCGTGAGGTCCGTGCAGGCGAGGTGACGGGCGATGCCGCCGCGCAGCCGAAGACGCTGCACGGCCGCCTGGCCGAGTCGCTGATCCAGCGTATCCGCCAGGGCGACTGGCCGGTCGGCAGCTCGCTGCCGCCGGAAAAGCTGATGGCGCAGGAGGCCCAGGTTGGCCGGCATACGCTGCGTCACGCCCTCAAGACCCTGCATGAACGCGGCTTCATCGAACTGCGCCAGGGTGCGCCCGCCAAGGTCATTTCGTGCACCCAGCCACGCGTCTACAGCCAGGACTTCAATACCTTGCGCGACGTATTGCGTTACCCCAGCAATACCGTGCGCGAGAACCGGTTCGAGCGTTACGTGGAATGCGACCTGTCGCTGCAGCCGACGCTGACGGCGCCGATCGGCACCTCCTGGTATCACATCGGCGCGGTGCGACGGGACGAGCAATCCCGCCTGCCGCTGGCCTGGACCGACATCTACATCCTGGGCAAGTTCGCCAAGGTCACCCGGATGAAGAACCACGAGAAGGAGATGGTGTTCGAACAAATCGAGCGCCACTTCGGCGTGGGAATCGACCGCGCCGAGGTCGAGATTTCCGCTGGCTCGCTCTCGCCCGAACATGCGAGCCAGCTCGAGGTGGCGTCCGGCACGCCCAGCCTGGTCATCGTGCGGCGTTACTTCGACAGCAAAGGCGACCCCTTCGAGGTCACGGTCACGCGGCACATTGAGAACCGTTTCACGTTCAGCATGGAATTGCGAAGCGTGACGCGGACCCCCGGTTCCAACCCCTAACTTCAGGAGACACAGACATGAATCATTCCACGCGGCCGACACGGCCGACACGGCCGACGCGCCGCCTTGCGCTTCTCGCGCTCAGCCTGGCCATGGCCACCGCAGCCGGCACCAGTACCGCCGCAACCTACCCCGAGAAGATGGTCAAGATGGTCATCGGCTACGGGCCGGGCAGCTCGACGGACGTCATTGGCCGCATCGTGGCGCAAGGCCTGTCCGAGTTGTGGAAACAGCCGGTCGTGGTGGAAAACCGCCCCGGAGCCGCCGGCAACATCGCCGCCGACTCCGTGGCAAAAAGCCCGACCGATGGTTACACCATCCTGTTTGCCCAGAACGGCCTGGCCATCAGCGTGGCAGCCAACCCCTCCTTGCCCTTCAACGGCCAGAAGGACCTGATTCCCGCCGTGGCCGTGACCGCCACACCGCACATCCTGGTGGTCAATACCGCGTCGCCGGTCAAGAACGTATCGGAACTGATTGCGTTGGCCAAGGCGAAACCGGGCACGCTGAACTTCGGCTCATCCGGCATCGGCAATTCCGACCACATGGCCGGTGAACTGTTCAAGGCGCTGGCGGGGGTGGATGCCGTGCACGTGCCCTACAAGAGCGGCTCGAACGCGGCCACCGACCTGATGGGGGGCCAGCTGGACTTCTACTTCGCCGGCATGCCCGTGGGCTTGCCCCAATACAAGGGCGGCAAGCTCAACGCCCTGGCCGTCACGAGCGCGGCGCGTTACACCGGCGCCCCCGAACTGCCGACCATGCAGGAAGCCGGCGTCAAGGACTACGAGATGACGCTGTGGCAAGGCGTCTTCCTGCCCGCGGGCACGCCGGACTCCGTCGCGGAAGCCGTGGGCGCGAGTGTCCTCAAGCTGCTGGAAGACCCGGCCATGCGCGAACGTCTCGCGAAGGCCGGAGCCCAGATTGCGCCGTTGCCGCGGGTGCGCTTCACGGACATGTACCTGAAGGACATCGAGCGCTGGAAGCGCATCATCACCGCGGCCAAGATCAAGCTGCAATAAGCCGTGACCGGACGGGCGGCGTCGCGGACGCGCCGCGCCCGCCCCGCGTCATCTCAGGCGCCCATCGTCTCCGCCCAGGCCAGTGCCTGCAGGTGGGCCCAGTTGATCTGGTGGTTGCTCAGCACCAGTTCTTCGGCCAGGCGCGCGAAATTGGCATCGTCGGCCTGCTCGCAGGCCACGGTCAGTTCCAGGATCGGCGCCATCTGCCCCTTGTTGTGCAGCAGCGCGTCGGTGATCGCATCGGGCAATGACACGGCACCGATGGCTTTTTCCATCGGGATGCCGAGCATGGTGTCGAGCAGCGAGAACACGCCGGTGACGAAGGCGTTGTCGCATTCTTCCGGTGGCAGCAGCTCGGCCGCAAGCAACTCCATCAGGCGGCCGCGCACGATCGCCATCTGGCCGACGGCCGGTGGCGCACCGCCTTCGCGCGACATGGTCAGCAGCAGTGCCGACCAGCGGAACAGCTTCTTGAGCCCGAGGATCATCACGGCGTGGCGAAACGACGTGATCTCGGTCGACAGGCCGAAGCCGGACGAGTTGATGTAACGCAGCAGGTTGAACGACAAGGTGGCGTCGCGCTTGAGCACCTCCTCGATCTGATCGGTCGGCGCACCCTTGCGCACCGCATTGATCAGCTGGATGATGACCGCATGGGCCGGCCGGATGTTCTGGCTGGTCTCGACCACCGGCTTGGAATACCAGTAACCCTGGAACAGCCGCACACCCAGCGACGCCACCAGCTTGTGCTGCTCGGCGGTCTCGACCTTCTCGACGATGATGGGTGCGTCGGGTTTTTTCTTCTGCGCCAGCCGGATCACGTGCGGGACCAGGTCGGCCTTGAGCGTGAGCAGGTCGATCTTGATGTACGACGCAAGCGGCAGCCACTTCTCGTACGCCGGGGTCAACACCGTGTTGTTGAACGCCAGCTTGAACCCGCGTGCATGGGCTTCGCTCAAGGCCTGCACCGCCGCCGCGATGATGGCCGGATCGTCGCCCTTCACCGGTGGCACCTCGAGCACGATACGCTCGGGCTTGACCAGCTCCAGGTGTTCGCTGTTCAGGCTTTCATGGGCGCAGTTGACGAACATCGTGCGTTTGCCCATCAGCGTCGCGGTGTCGGCCTGCGACAACACGTTGAACAGCATCTGTGCATCGCTCGATGCATCGTGTTCGCTGAAGCGGCGCGTGCGGTCGAAAAGCTCGTAACCGAACACCTTGCCTTTGTCATCGACGATGGCTTGGCGCGCGATGGAGATGTTGTCGGACCCGGATTCGTCTGGCGCGGCTGGAGTCGTTGGCGGGGCAGCTGGTGACATGATGGCCATTTCAGAGAGGTTTTCGCCATTCTATGATGGCCATGCGGGCGAGGATTCGCTCCTGTTGCGCCTGCAGCGCGCTTCAGGCGGATACCCGTGTGCCGGATCGGGACATGGAGCGGGTCATTCGTTCCGCCGATGGCGCTTGTCGGGTTGCGCCGACCTTGGCATGCGCACCGCGAGGTGCCGGAACGAGCCCAGGGTATACGCGTAGACGCGGGTAAATTCGGCACCCAGCAGGAATATCTGGGCCGAAAAATAGACCCACACCAACAGCGCAACCAGCGAGCCGGCGGCACCGAAGCCCGAACTGACGCCGCTGGTGCCGATATACACGCCGATCATCCATTTCCCCCAGGCGAACAGCGTCGAGGTCGCGAGCGAACCCACGGCGACGTCGCGCCATTCGATGCGCGCGCGTGGCATCAGCTTGTAGATCATCGCGAACATCAGCGTCACTAGTACGAAGGAGACCACCTGGTGCACGACCGCCAGCACCAGTTCCCAGCCCACGAGCCGTGGCATCCACCAGGCCTGGATCGCCGACAGGCCGGCACTGAGCAACAGCGACACCACCATCAGGAAACCCAGGCCGAGGATCAGTCCGAACGACAACAACCGGGCGCGCAGCAACTTCCACAGGCCGCTGCCGGCACGCGCGGGGGCACGCCAGATGCGGTCCAGCGCGTCCTGCAGTTCGGCAAAAACCGTGGTCGCGCCGATCAGCATCAGCACCAGGCCGATGGTCGTCGCGGCAATGCCGCCGGCGGGCCTGTTGACGCTTTGCAGCAGTTCCTGGATCGTCAACGCACCGGCAACACCGACCAGCCCGCTGAGCTGGCTGAATATCTCCCCGCGCGCCGCGTCAGGGCCGAACCAGAGGCCGGCCACCGAGATCACGATGAGCAGCAACGGGGCAAACGAGAACAACGTGTAGTAGGCCAGTGCTGCGCCCATGCTCGATGCATGGTCGTCGACCCAGGCGCTGAACGCGGCCCGGCTGATCACCCATGCCTGCCTGTGCCCGGGAAGACCTGCGATCGCGACCGGATCCGGCAGCTGGATGTCAGGCATGGTTGCCGCGCGCAGAGCAGCGCCATTCCCACCCGACGCCGTTGTCATGGTCGTTCCCATCGAACGTACGGCGCATGGGTCGGTCGCAATGGCGGCCTGCGCGTCAATTGGGATGGGAGCCGGTGCTTACTGCGTGCCGCTGCGCTGTCTGTCCCGTGGCGATGAAGTGCTCCAGGTGGGCGACGTCCAGCACCGCGGCCAGCCGGCCCGCGCATGCGTCGACGGGCCTGCGGCCGGACAACCACGGGTTCGGCCGGGAAAACCAGATCGCCGTGTCCCAAGGGTCATACAACGGGATCAACAAAGCGAACAGCGGCTGCAGGTCCCGTCGGGGCTGTAATCGACCGCCGGTCTCGAACTGGAACATCGGCACCCAGGGCTCTGCTTCCCACATGAAACCGATGATCTCGCGCGTCGCGATCCACCGGGCGATCTGCGCGAACCGGGCCCGGTTGCGAGGGTCGTGCCCTGGGGCCAGTTCGCCAACCGAACGCAGCCCGCCGTTGGCCGCATATGCCATGCGCATGCCGGCCATGCGGTGATGCGCGGAACTTTGCAGCTTGCTCGACTCGGCGGCGACTCCCCGTGCGCCGTGCGCAAAGCCTTGCCCGAACATGAGCCTGGCA
>JBFIDI010000034.1:0-20445 GCA_041581405.1 Burkholderiaceae bacterium | reverse complement strand
GGCGGCCGCCATGCTGATCGAATGGGCGCCGATCTCGGTCGAGGTCCGGACCTCCTTGGCGACCGCGAAGGATCGCTGGAACATCTGGCTCAGCGTTGCGCCCAGCGATCCGGCCTGCTGGGCGACCCGGACCGCTTCCTTGAGCTGGCCCAGGATCTGGGGTTCGCCCAGCACCATGGAATCCAGGCCGCTGGCGACGCGGAAGGCGTGGCGCGCGACCGGCCCGTTCTCCAGCATGTAGCTGTGCGAACGCAGCACCGAACCGGAAACCCCGCCCGCGCGCGCCAGCCAGTCCAGCGCCGGCTCGAATTCGGGGCGCTCGCCGGCACAGTAGATCTCGGTCCGGTTGCAGGTCGACACGATGGCCGCCTCCGGCGGCCGGGGCAGCGACTGGCGCAAGGCATGCAAGGTCGGCGCGATCTGTTCACCGGCGAACGCCAGCCGCCCGCGCAGATCCAGCGGCGCGGTGGTGTGGTTGATGCCTAATGCCCAGACTGTCATACGAACGAATTTGCGCCGATTATAAAATTCGGGCCACCATGGGTGTTTTCGGCCTCATCAATCACCTGCTCAACTTCCTGCTGCCGGCACTCGCGCTGGCCGTGTTGCTGCCATTGTGCGTCCGCTGGACGCCCATGGGCCGCGGCGCCGCGGTCGGCCTGGGCTCGAACATGCTGGTGTTGATGGCGGTCAACACCGCCGTGTTGCTGGCCGGCCTGGTGTGGTTCGAGCGCGACGGAAAGATGCTCACCTACCTGGCCCTGGCGGTCGCCGGCGCGTCCACCCAATGGATCCTGCTCAAGGGCTGGCGGGCCTGAATCCAGGCGTTCGCATACCGGATACGACGGGGTCATGCCCATGGCTGCGCGGCGTCAAGCCGCCGGCAGCGGGCCCTGGCCCAGCGCAACCGGTTCGGCCGCGGAGCCGAACAGCCACGTCGGGTGGGGGCCGCACAAATGGCACTGCCCGTCCCGGACTTCGATCCAGTTGCCTTCGGGCAGCCCCAGCACCCGGGCCCTCGGATGCAGCACCAGGTATTCGGCAATGCGCTGGCGGCGGGTTTCGCCCTGATGGCCTGGCGGCAGCGCATCGTGGTAGTGCGCATTGATCTGCAGCGGGAACACACCCAGCGCATCCAGGCCGCCCGGGTCGATGATGGGCATGTCGTTGGTGGTGGCGATCGATGGCGTCGCGACCACCGTGCCCGCACTCCAGCCGACGTAGGGCACACCGGCACCTATGGCGCGCCGCATCGGGTCGAGCCAGCCGCGCCGGCGCAGCTCGTGCAACAGCCGGAACGTGTTGCCGCCACCGACGAGCAACAGGTCGGCCTGTTCGAGCGCGGTGCCGGGCGCGTCGCAGTGGTGGGCGCCGCGGATGTCCAGCCGCAGCGCGGCGAGTGCATCGCGCACCAGGGCAAGGTAGTCGTCCCAGTCCACGGTGGTGCCGGCAAACGGGAAGAACAGGGCGGTCCTGCAGCCCCGCGCGATCTCGTTCCAGGCCGAACGCGCGTGCATCAGGTAGTTGCCGGACGGATCGCGGGAGTTGCTCAGCAGCAGCATCCGCATCGCCGGTGCCGCGAAAGCTGCGGTGTCCATGGCCGGGATTCAGTCGGGGGGGAACAGGTCGACCCGGTCGGTGATGATGCCGTCCGTGCCCAGGTCGAGCAGGCGCTGCGCCGCCCATTCGTCGTTGACGGTGTAACTGAGGCAACGCAGCCCGGCAGCATGTGCCTGCGCCACGGTGGCGGCGTCCCACAGGCCATGGTTGCAGACCACGGCCACGCAGCCCAGGCGCCGGGCGCAGTCGAGCCAGTCCGCACGCCAGCGGTCGAGCAGCAGGCCGCGCGGCAGCTCCGGCGCGCTGGCCTGCGCCGCCTGCAAGGCCTCGACGGCGAACGAGGTCAGCAGGGGCGGGGTGTCCGCCGTGGCCCACAAGCGTGCCGCCTGCCGCGCGACCACGTCGCCGGTCTCGGCCTCCACACCCGGCGTCGGCTTGATCTCGATGTTCAGGTGGTGGCCGTTGGCCCGGCAGAAGCGGGCGATGTTGTCCAGCGTCGGCAGGCCTTCGCCGGCGAACTGGCGCGAATGCCATCCGCCGGCATCGAGTTGCGAAAGTTCTCGCCAGTCGAGCGCGCCACCGGTCCCGGAGCCGTTCGTCGTGCGGTTCAGTGTCGCATCGTGCATCAGAAACGGCACGCCGTCGCGGCTGAGCTTGACGTCGCATTCGAACATGCGGTAGCCGTGGTGGGCGCCCAGCCGGAATGCCGCCAGCGTGTTTTCCGGTGCCAGCTTGCCGGCGCCCCGGTGCGCGATCCAGCGCGGGTATGGCCAGGGCGTCGGCATCAGATGCGTTTGCCGGTGGATGCGTCGAAAGTGTGCAGGCGGTCCGGGCGCGGCGTCACGTGGATGGTCGTGCCCAGCGCGGGCACCGGCTGCGATTCCTCGGTGCGCACGATGACGACTTCCTTGCCCGCACCGTGCGACCAGCGACCGTAGACCAGGCGCTCGGCGCCCAGCATCTCGACCGCCTCGACCTGCAGCGCCCAACCGGTATCGGTCACGTCCAGGTGCTCCGGACGGATGCCGACGATGGTGCCCGGCTTGTGCTGCGGCGCGTCCCACAGCAGGTTCATCGGCGGCGAACCGATGAAACTCGCGACGAAGGTGGTGGCCGGCCGGGTATAGACCTCTTCCGGCGTGCCGAACTGCTCCATCACGCCGGCGTTCATCACCATCATGCGCTGGGCCAGCGTCATGGCCTCGACCTGGTCGTGGGTGACGAACAGCGAGGTGATGCCCAGTTCGCGGTGCAGCTTCTGGATTTCGAGCCGGGTCTGGGCGCGCAACTTCGCGTCCAGGTTGCTCAGCGGTTCGTCGAACAGGAACACCTGGGGCTGGCGCACGATGGCCCGGCCCATGGCCACGCGCTGGCGCTGGCCGCCGGAGAGCTCGCGTGGCTTGCGCTGCAGGTAGGGCGCGAGTTCGAGGATGCCGGCAGCCTTGTCGACCCGCGCGCGGATCTCGTCGATCGGCACCTTGGCGATCTTCAGGCCATATGCCATGTTGTCGAACACGCTCATGTGGGGATACAGCGCGTAGTTCTGGAACACCATCGCGATGTCGCGCTCCGCCGGTTCGAGCTTGTTCACGACGCGCCCGCCGATCGATATCTCGCCGTCGCTGATGTCCTCCAGCCCGGCGACCATGCGCAGCAGCGTGGACTTGCCGCAGCCCGACGGGCCGACGATGACGATGAATTCGCCGTCGCCGATCTCCACGTTGACGCCGTGAATCACCTGGTTGGCCGTCTTGCCGTGTCCGTAGCGCTTGATGACGTTCTTGAGTTGTACTGATGCCATGTCCGTGTCTGCCTAATGCGTCTATTTTTCCGCGTCGACCAAGCCCTTGATGAACCACTTCTGCATCAGCAGCACCACCAGCGCGGGCGGGATCATGGCCAGGATGGCCGTCGCCATCACGATGTTCCATTCGTTGGCCGCGTCGCCGCCGGAGATCATGCGCTTGATACCCATCACCACCGGGTACATGTCCTCGCTGGTGGTCACCAGCAGCGGCCACAGGTACTGGTTCCAGCCATAGATGAACTGGATCACGAACAGCGCCGCGATGCTGGTGCTCGACAGCGGGATCAACACGTCCTTGAAGAACCGCAGCGGTCCGGCGCCGTCGACGCGTGCCGCCTCGACCAGCTCGTCGGGCACGGTCAGGAAGAACTGGCGGAACAGGAAGGTGGCGGTCGCCGACGCGATCAGCGGCACCGTCAGGCCGGCATAACTGTTGAGCATGCCCAGGTCGCTGACGACCTGGTAGGTCGGGCCGATGCGCACCTCCACCGGCAGCATCAGCGTGACGAAGATGGCCCAGAAGAAGAACATGCGTCCGGGGAACCGGAAATAGACGATGGCGAAAGCCGACAGCAGGGAGATCGCGATCTTGCCCACGGCGATCACCATCGCGGTGATGAAACTCACGACCATCATGCGGCCGACCGGCGCCGTGGACGCCGCGCCGTCGCTGGTGCCCTGGATGGCATGGGCGTAGTTCTCGAGCATGTGGCTGCCCGGCAGCATCGGCATCGGCACCTGGACGATGTCCTGGGCCGTATGGGTGGACGCGACGAAGGTCACGTACAGCGGGAAGGCGACGATCAGCACCCCGAGCACCAGTACGAGGTGGGAGATGGCCGTGGTCAGTGGGCGGCGTTCGATCATGGTGGTGGACGGCGCCTCAGTAGTTGACCTTGCGCTCGACGTAGCGGAACTGCACGACGGTGAGCACGATGACGATGGCCATCAGCACCACCGACTGCGCCGCCGAGCCGCCCAGGTCGAGGGCCTTGAAGCCGTCGTAATACACCTTGTAGACCAGGATGGCCGTGTCCTTGCCGGGACCGCCTTCGGTGACGGCGTCGATGATGGCGAAGGTGTCGAAGAAGGCGTACACCACGTTGATCACCAGCAGGAAGAAGGTCACCGGCGACAGCAGCGGGAAGATGATGGTCCAGAAACGCCGCCACGGGCCGGCACCGTCGATGGCCGCGGCCTCGATCAGGCTCTTGGGGATGGACTGCAGCCCGGCCAGGAAGAACAGGAAGTTGTAGGAGATCTGCTTCCACACGGCGGCGATCACGATCAGTGTCATCGCCTGCCCGCTGTTGAGCAGGTGGTTCCACTCGATGCCGATGCCGCGCAGCGCAAAGCTGACGATGCCGATCGACGGCGCGAACATGAACAGCCACAACACCCCGGCCACCGCGGGCGCGACCGCATAGGGCCAGATCAGCAGCAACTTGTAGGTGGTGGCACCGCGGATGATGCGGTCGGCGAAGACGGCCAGCGTCAGGGCCAGCAGCAGGCCGAAGCCGGCCACCAGCACCGAGAACAGCGCCGTGGTCTTGAACGAGGCCAGGTAACTCTGGTCGTTCCACAGGCGTTCGAAGTTCTCGAGCCCGACCCATTGGACCGACATGCCGAAGGCGTCCTGGCGCTGCAGCGACTGCACCAGCGCCTGGCCGGCCGGCCAGAAGAAGAAAACCGCGATGACGATGACCTGCGGCGCCAGCA
The DNA here is from genome assembly GCA_041581405.1 of Burkholderiaceae bacterium. GTDB lineage: Bacteria > Pseudomonadota > Gammaproteobacteria > Burkholderiales > Burkholderiaceae_C > CAISIP01. The sequence goes on along the minus strand of JBFIDI010000034.1, from coordinate 15,359 downwards.
AGGCCCAGGGCAGCCACCAGCTCTTGAAGCGGACGCGCTTTTCAATCGTCAAGGGAAATGCTCACGGTGAGGGTTGGGTGCACCCCGGCCCTCTGGCCGGGGGACTGGAATATACCCGCAAACGGACGCTGGCCGCCCCGGGGTGCCAGCGAGATGGCAAGGCGCCGCCAGCGTGCGGATGTCCGCGTGGACACGGCATCCGCACCGCTGGTCACGCCGGTCAGCCCTTGTTGGCCTGCTGGAAACGCTCGAGCTGTTCGTTGCCGCGCTTGACGGCTTCGTCCAGGGCTTCCTGGGCGGACTTCTTGCCGGCCCAGACCTGCTCGAGTTCCTCTTCCATGATGGCGCGGATCTGCACGAAGTTGCCCAGGCGGATGCCGCGCGACTTGTCGGTGGTCTTGCGGATCATCTGGTTCACGGCCGTGTCGGTGCCCGGGTTCTGCGAATAGAAGCCGGACTTCTCGGTCAGCGCGAACGAGGCGTTGGTGATCGGCAGGTAACCGGTGCGCTTGTGGCTTTCGGACTGGATCTCGGCGTTGGTCAGGTAGTTGAAGAACTGCGCCACACCCTTGTAGTCGGCCTTGGGCTTGCCGGACATGACCCACAACGAGGCGCCACCGATGACGGTGTTCTGCGGAGCGCCCGGGATGTCCGGGTAATACGGCAGCGGTGCGATGCCGAATTCGAACTTGGCGTTTTTCTTGATGCTGGCATAGGTCGACGAGCTGGCCGTGGCCATCGCGCATTCACCGGAGTAGAACGGCGCGTCACCCTTGTTGCCGCGTCCGCGGTAGTGGAACAGGCCTTGCTTGGCCATGTTGGCCAGGTTCTCGATGTGGCGCACGTGCAGCGGGCTGTTGAACGCCAGGCGCGACTTGGTGCCGCCGAAGCCGTTGTTCTCGGTCGCGAACAAGGTGTTGTGCCAGGTCGAGAAGCTCTCGAGCTGGGTCCAGGTCTGCCAGCTGGTCGTGAACGGGCAGGAAACGCCGGACGCCTTGAGCTTGGCCGCTGCCAGTGTCAGCTCGGGCCAGGTCTTGGGCGGGTTGTTCGGGTCCAGCCCGGCCTTCTTGAACAAATCCTTGTTGTAGTTCAGCACCGTCGTGGAGCTGTTGAACGGGAAGCTCAGCATCTGGCCGCTGGGCGCCGTGTAATAGCCGACCACCGCGGGGATGTAGGCCTTGGGATCGAACTTGTAGCCGCCATCGGTCAGCACCTGGCCGACCGGAACGATGGCGCCCTTGGCTGCCATCATGGTTGCGGTGCCGACCTCGAACACCTGCAGGATGTGGGGGGCGTTGCCGGCCCGGAAGGCGGCGATCGAGGCGGTCATGGACTCGTCGTACGAGCCCTTGTAGGTCGGAACGACCTTGTAGTCCTTCTGGCTGTTGTTGAAGCCGTTGGCCAGGTCGACGACCCAGTCGTTCAGGCCGCCGGTCATCGAATGCCACCATTGGATCTCGGTCTGCGCCTGGGCGGACAGGGTGAAGGCTGCCGCGCAGGCAACCAGGGCGAGCTTGTATTTCATGTTGAATCCTCGTGTTGAAAAGTGGCAGATGCTATCCGTGCTGCGTGAACCTGCGATTACATATCGGTGACAGTCGGACGAATAGAGGGATTTCCATAGGTCCGACCCCTGACAAACAGAAAAATGCTGCACTGCGGTACCATCGACCGGTCTTGCCGTGTCACATTGCGGCTGACCGTGGGGTCGCGGGCAATCCGCTTGCGGCCCGAGCCCGCGCACGACACCTGTCACCCAAAAAATCGATGAACGCTCCGATCCGTCCCGACCACCTGTTGCCTGTTGCGGAGGTCGGTGCGGCCACTGCGGAACGCATCCGCGAGATCCCGTACAACTACACCTCGTTCTCCGACCGGGAAATCGTGATCCGGCTGCTGGGCAATGCGGCCTGGGATCTGCTGCTGCGCCTGCGCGACGAACGCCGCACCGGCCGCTCCGCGCGCATGTTGTACGAGGTGCTGGGCGACATCTGGGTGGTGCAGCGCAACCCGTATCTGCAGGACGACCTGCTGGACAACCCCAAGCGCCGGCGCCTGCTGGTCGAGGCCCTGCATCACCGGCTGGGCGAGGTCGGCAAGCGGCGCACGCCCGAGCAGGACGCGGAACGCGATGCCATGGTCGGGGAACTGCTGGAGGCCGCTCGGGCGGCGGTTCAGCGCTTCGACCGCGGTTTCGTCGAGATCCAGGGCCTGCGGCGCAAGGCGCAGCGCCTGCTGGGCCGCCTGACGGCACGCGACAACATCAAGTTCGACGGCTTGAGCCGGGTATCGCACGTGACCGACGCCACCGACTGGCGCGTCGAATACCCGTTCGTCGTGCTGACGCCCGATTCCGAGGCCGAAATGGCCCGGCTGGTCAAGGGCTGCATCGACCTGGGACTGACCATCATTCCGCGCGGCGGCGGCACCGGATACACCGGCGGTGCCATCCCGCTGACCTGGAAAAGCGCCGTCATCAATACCGAGAAGCTCGAGGCCATGTCCGAGGTCGAGATGCGCACGGTGCCGGGCCACGCCGAGCCGGTCGCCACCATCTGGACCGAGGCCGGTGTCGTCACCCAGCGGGTGTCCGACGCGGCCGAACGGGCCGGCTACGTGTTTGCGGTCGACCCCACGTCGGCCGAGGCCTCGTGCATCGGCGGCAACGTCGCGATGAACGCGGGCGGCAAGAAGGCGGTGTTGTGGGGCACGGCGCTGGACAACCTGTTGTCCTGGCGCATGGTCACGCCGGAGGCGACCTGGCTCGAGGTGACCCGGCTCGACCACAACCTGGGCAAGATCCATGACGCCCCGATGGCCACGTTCGAGCTGCGCTACTTCAAGGCGGACGGCAAAACGCTCGAGCGCACCGAACGCATGGAGATTCCCGGTGCGCGTTTTCGCAAGGAAGGCCTGGGCAAGGACGTCACCGACAAGTTCCTCAGCGGGCTTCCCGGCATCCAGAAAGAAGGCTGCGACGGCCTGATCACCAGCGCCCGCTGGGTCGTGCACACCATGCCGGCCGAGGTGCGCACCGTGTGCCTGGAGTTTTTCGGCAATACCCATGACGCCGTGCCGGGCATCGTCGACATCATCGACTTCATGTTCGCCGAGCAGAAACGCTCGGGGGTGCTGCTGGCCGGCCTCGAGCATCTGGACGACCGCTACCTGAAGGCGGTCGGATACGCCACCAAGTCCAAGCGTGCCACCGGCAACGGCTCCGGCCTGCCCAAGATGGTGCTGATCGGCGACATCGCCGGCAACGTCGCCGACGACGTCGCCCGCATCGCGTCCGAGGTCGTGCGGCTGGCCAACCAGCGTGGCGGCGAGGGTTTCATCGCCATCAGCGCCGAGGCGCGCAAGAAGTTCTGGCTCGACCGCAAGCGTACCGCGGCGATCTCGCGCCACACCAACGCGTTCAAGATCAACGAGGACGTGGTGATTCCGCTGCCGCGCATGGCCGACTACACCGACGGCATCGAGCGCATCAACATCGAGCTGAGCCTGCGCAACAAGCTGGCGTTGTGTGATGCCCTGCTGGCGTTTTTCGCCCAGCCCCGGCTGCCGCTGGGCCGGCACGACGACGACGCCCAGGTGCCCACCGAGGAATTGCTGGAAGACCGCGTGGCACAGGCGCGCGGCCTGATCGAGCAGGTGCGCGGGCAGTGGCGCGGCTGGCTCGACGACATCGACACCCTGTTCCCGCAGTTGCAGGACCACAGCCTGCGCGCGAGCTGGAAGGCCCAGTTGCGCGCGCCGCTGCGCCAGATCTTCGCGGGCGCGGCGTTCGAGCCCATCCTGCTCGAATGCACGGCCATCCACAAGCGCGTGCTCAAGGGCCGGGTCTGGATCGCGCTGCACATGCATGCCGGCGACGGCAACGTGCACACCAACATTCCGGTCAACAGCGACGACTACGAGATGCTGCAGACGGCCCATGCGGCCGTCAAGCGGGTGATGGCGCTGGCGCGTTCGCTCGGTGGCGTCATCTCGGGCGAGCACGGCATCGGCATCACCAAGCTCGAGTTCCTGTCCGAGGAAGAACTGCGACCGTTCGCGCAATACAAGCAGCAGGTCGATCCGAACGGCCGCTTCAACAAGGGCAAGCTGCTGCGCGTGACGGCGCCCGTGGGCGCCGGACTGGCGCTGCCGAACTCGATCTATGCCGACCTGAGCAACGCCTACACCCCCAGCTTCGGGCTGATGGGGCACGAGTCGCTGATCATGCAGCAGTCCGACATCGGTGCCATTTCCGACTCCATCAAGGACTGCCTGCGCTGCGGCAAGTGCAAGCCGGTGTGCGCCACCCACGTGCCGCGCGCCAACCTGCTGTACAGCCCGCGCAACAAGATCCTGGCGACCTCGCTGCTGGTGGAGGCCTTCCTGTACGAGGAGCAGACCCGCCGCGGCATCAGCATCAAGCACTGGGAGGAGTTCGAGGACGTCGCCGACCACTGCACGGTGTGCCACAAGTGCCTGTCGCCATGCCCGGTCGACATCGATTTCGGCGACGTGTCGATGAACATGCGCAACCTGCTGCGCAAGATGGGGCAGAAGTCGTTCCGCCCGGCCAATGCGGCGGCGATGTTCTTCCTCAACGCCACCAACCCGCAGACCATCAAGGTGGCGCGCGCGGCGATGGTGGGGCTCGGCTTCAAGGCCCAGAACATGGCCAACGAGCTGTTGCGGCGGGTCGCGCGCAAGCAGACCCGGCGTCCGCCCGCGAGTGTCGGCAAGCCGCCGCTCAAGGAGCAGGTGATCCACTTCGTCAACAAGAAGATGCCCGGCGGCCTGCCCAAGAAGACGGCCCGGGCCCTGCTCGATATCGAGGATGCGCAATACGTGCCCATCATCCGCGACCCGGTGCGCACGACGCCGGAGACCGAGGCGGTGTTTTATTTCCCCGGCTGCGGCTCCGAGCGGCTGTTCAGCCAGGTCGGTCTGGCGACCCAGGCGATGTTGTGGCATGCGGGGGTGCAGACGGTGTTGCCGCCGGGCTACCTGTGCTGCGGCTATCCGCAGCGCGGCTCGGGCCAGTTCGACAAGGCCGAGAAGATCATCACCGACAACCGGGTGTTGTTCCACCGGATGGCCAATACGCTGAACTACCTGGACATCCGCACCGTGGTCGTCAGCTGCGGCACCTGCTATGACCAGTTGCAGGGCTACAAGTTCGAGGAGATCTTCCCGGGCTGCCGCATCGTCGACATCCACGAATACCTGCTCGAGAAGAACATCCGGCTGGAGAACGGCGGGGCCTACCTGTACCACGATCCCTGCCACACGCCGATGAAGCAGCAGGACCCGATGAAGACCGTCAAGGCCCTGGTCGGCGGCGACGCGCCGCAGAACGTGCGCGAGAGCAAGCGCTGCTGCGGCGAAAGCGGCACGCTGGGCATCACCCGGCCGGACATCTCGACCCAGGTGCGTTTTCGCAAGGAAGAGGAACTGCTCCGCGACGAGGCCGCGTTGCGCCAGGACGGCGCGGTCGCCGCCGGGCAGAACGTCAAGATCCTGACCTCGTGCCCGAGTTGCCTGCAGGGGCTCAGCCGGTATCGCGACGACCTGCAGAACGGCCTGCTGGAGGCCGACTACATCGTGGTCGAAATGGCCCGGCACATCCTGGGCGAGCAGTGGATGGAGCAATACGTGGCGCACGCCAACGCCGGCGGCATCGAACGCATCCTGGTGTAGCGGTCGCGGACCGCGCAGGCCCGCCGCCGGTGCGGGCCGACCCTGATCCGGTCCCGGTTAAGCTCGGCGGGGGGCGTCCCCCGGCGCGATGCGTGATACCTTCACCGGGTCAACGCCGGTTGCGACGGCCCGGCATGCCGAGACCGGCGCCATGCGGGTCCGATGGCCGGCGCAACGCAGCACGACAACGATTTTTTCTGAGGGGTCACGATGGCAGGTTTGCAATCCGGTACGCCGACACCGGAGTCGATCACGGTGCACGGCCAGTCCAGGGTCCTGGAGATCCGCTTCTCGGACGGCGCGCACTACCGCATTCCGTTCGAGCTGATGCGCGTGTATTCGCCGTCGGCGGAAGTGCAGGGTCATGGGCCGGGGCAGGAGGTGTTGCAGACCGGCAAGCGCGAGGTCGAGCTCGAGTCGCTCGACCCGGTGGGCAACTACGCAGTGCAGCCCCGCTTCTCCGATGGCCACGACACCGGCATCTTCTCCTGGGACTACCTGTATTTCCTGGGTTCGCAGCAGGACCGGTTGTGGGCCCAATACACCGAGCGGCTGGCCGCGGCCGGTGTCGACCGAGACGCCCCCATGGTGGCGGCGGCAGGGCATGGTTGTGCCAGCCATTGATGCGCGGGCTCCGCGCATTCATCAATTACGCGACACATTACCCATGCCTGCGCGGGGTTGTCGCGGCCTGATCCTCGATTACCACTAGCATCGGATGTCATGACCACGACCCACTTCGGATACGAGACCGTCGACGAGAGCGAGAAAGCCCGTCGCGTGCGGGGCGTTTTCGACTCGGTCGCCTCGCGTTACGACCTGATGAACGACCTGATGTCGGCCGGCCTGCATCGGACCTGGAAGGCCTATACGGTGATGGTGGCCAACGTGCAACCCGGCCAGCGCGTGCTGGACATTGCCGGCGGTACCGGCGACCTGGCCAAGGCGTTCGCGAAAAAGGTCGGCCGCGACGGCCAGGTCGTGCTGTCGGACATCAACGAAGCCATGCTGCGGACCGGTCGCGACCGCCTGATCGACGAAGGCTGCGCACTCGATTGCGCGGTGTGCGACGCCGAGCACCTGCCGTTCCCGGACGCGGGTTTCGACCTGGTCAGCGTGGCCTTCGGCCTGCGCAACATGACACACAAGGACGCCGCGCTCAAGGAGATGCACCGCATCCTCAAGCCCGGCGGCAAGTTGCTGGTGCTGGAGTTCTCGCGCGTGGCCAAGCCGCTGGAGAAAGCCTACGACTGGTATTCGTTCAAGGTGTTGCCGCGACTGGGGCAGCTGGTGGCCGGCGACGCCCAGAGCTACCGCTACCTGGCGGAGTCGATCCGCATGCATCCGGGCCAGGACGAACTCAAGCAGCTGATGCACGACAGCGGCTTCGGCCACGTCGACTACCACAACCTGACGGGCGGCATGGTCGCCCTGCACGTGGGCATCAAGTGCTGATGCGCCGGATCCGGCGCGGCGAACGGGATGAACGATGGTGAATTCGGTTTTTATTGATTGAGACATGGGAGGCAACATGAAGCTGTGGAGTCTGGTTCTGGGTATCGCGCTGGTTTTTGCCGGTGCGGATGCCGATGCGCGGCGCCTGGGCGGCGGCGGGTCCTTCGGCAAGCAGTCGAACAACGTGATGAATCGCCAGGCGCCCGCCACGCCGGCCCAGAACGCGACCAACTCCGCCGCCAAGCCGGCCGGCGCTGCCGCTGCTGCGCCCAAGCGACAGTGGGGTGGCATGCTCGGTGGCCTGGCGGCCGGCCTGGGCCTGGCCTGGCTGGCCCATACGCTCGGATTCGGCGAAGCCTTCGGCCAGGTGCTGATGCTGATCCTGTTCGCCGTGCTGGCCATGGCGGTCATCGGCTGGATCATGCGCAGCCGCAAACCGGCGCCGCAGGGGCAGGGGGCCAGCCCGTTCGCGTTCCAGGGCGCCGCCGGTGGTGTGCAGGAGCCGCGGCCGTCGTACCGGCCCGAGAACGTGGGCAACGACGCGTCGGCCCGTCCTTGGGAGCGCAGCAATGCGATGCCGTTCGAGGCGTCGCCGCAAGGTGGCAACGGCGGCTCGATGATCGGTTCGGCGCTGATGGGCTCGCAGACCTGGGGCATTCCGGCCGGCTTCGACGTCGACGGTTTCCTCAAGGCGGCCAAGACCAACTTCATCACGCTGCAGGCGGCGTGGGACAAGTCCGACATCACGTCGTTGCGCGCCATGATGACCGACGAGATGCTCGGCGAGATCCGTACCCAGCTGGCCGAGCGCGAGGCGCATACCGGCGGTCCGGTCAACCAGACCGACGTGGTCATGATCGACGCCAAGCTGCTCGGCATCGAGGACATCGGTTCCGACTACATGGCCAGCGTCGAGTTCTCGGGCATGATCCGCGAGGAGCCGTCCGCCGGACCCAGCCCGTTTCGCGAAGTGTGGAACATGACCAAACCCAAGTCGGGCACGAGTGGCTGGCTGGTCGCCGGCGTGCAGGCCCTGCAGTAGCGACCCCCTGGCCCCGGCTTCGGGGTGAATGCGGGAATAATCGGGGACTATGGCAACACCACAGTCCCCTTTTCTTTTGTTCGAAAACCTGGCGCAGACGGTGATGAACCGTTTTCCGCCGCCGCCCTGGGCCGTGCAGGAGGCGCAGCGGCGCATGGTGTTGCTGCTCAACCATGTGTTGATGCAGGAGCCGGCGGCCACCAGCCGCATGGCTCGCCGCAAGGGCGCGGTGGTGCTGGTGCAGTGGCGCACGTTCTTCATCCGGCTGCTGGTCACGCCGGCCGGGCTGCTGGACCTCGCCGCGGCCGATGCCCGGCCGGACCTGAGCCTGACCGCCACCGACGAATCGGCCGCGGTGATTGCGCAGTCGCTGCTGCGCGGCGACAAGCCGGCGATCCGGATCGAGGGCGACGTGCAACTGGCCGCCGACGTGAACTGGCTGGTCGACCATGTGCGCTGGGATCTCGAGGAAGACCTGGCGCGCATCATCGGTGACGCGCCGGCGCATGCGCTGGGCGAGGTGGCGCGGCGCATGGCGCAGGTCCTGCGGGAGTTCGCGGCCAAGGCCCCGGCGTCCGCGCCGGCGCAGCCCGGCGGTACCCCATGACGCGTCTGTTCCGGGGCGCCTTCATCGTCTGGGTGGTGCTGCGTTACGGTCTGGACGAGCTGCTGCTGAGCAGTTTCCGGCAACCCTGGTTGCGCATGGCCGCACGTATCGTGTCGATCGGCCGGCGGCTGGACGCGCCGCGCGGCGTGCGCCTGCGCCAGGCGCTCGAACGGCTGGGGCCGATCTTCGTCAAGTTCGGCCAGGTGTTGTCGACCCGGCGTGATCTGCTGCCCATCGATATTGCCGACGAGCTGGCGCGACTGCAGGACCGGGTCCCGCCGTTCGACTCGGAGATCGCGATCCGATCGATCGAGCGCGCATTTCGCAAGCCGCTGGCAGACATATTCGCCTCCTTCGAACGCGAACCGGTGGCCAGCGCCTCCATTGCGCAGGTGCATTTCGGCGTCCTGATCGACAAGCACGGCAAGCAGCGCGACGTCGCGGTCAAGGTGCTGCGACCGGGCATGTTGCCGGCGATCGAGAAAGACCTGAGCCTGATGCGCACGATGGCATCGTGGGTCGGCGGGCTGTCGAGCGACGGCCGGCGCCTGAAGCCGCGCGAGGTCGTGGCCGAGTTCGACAAATACCTGCACGACGAGCTCGACCTGGTGCGCGAGGCCGCCTGCGCCGCCCAGCTGCGACGCAACATGGCCGGCCTGGACCTGGTGCTGATACCCGAGATGTACTGGGACTACTGCAGCCCCGAGGTGATCGTCATGGAGCGCATGCGCGGCATCCCGATCAGCCAGGTCGACCGCCTGCGCGCGGCCGGTGTCGACATCCCCAAGCTGGCGCGCGACGGCGTCACGCTGTTTTTCACCCAGGTGTTCCGCGACGGTTTCTTCCATGCCGACATGCATCCGGGCAATATCCAGGTCAGTGTCGAGCCGGAGACCTTCGGGCGTTACATCTCGCTCGATTTCGGCATCGTCGGCACCTTGACCGAGTTCGACAAGGAATACCTGGCGCAGAACTTCACCGCCTTCTTCCGGCGCGACTACAAACGCGTGGCCGAGCTGCACATCGAGTCGGGCTGGGTGCCGGCCGGCACGCGGGTGGACGAACTCGAGGCCGCGGTGCGCACCGTCTGCGAGCCGTATTTCGACCGCCCGCTCAAGGAGATCTCGCTGGGCATGGTGCTGATGCGGCTGTTCCAGACCTCGCGCCGCTTCCATGTCGAGATCCAGCCGCAACTGGTGCTGCTGCAGAAGACGCTGCTCAACATCGAGGGCCTGGGGCGCGACCTCGACCCGGAACTCGACCTGTGGGACAGCGCCCGCCCGTTCCTCGAGAAATGGATGATCGAACAGGTCGGTCCGCAGAAACTGCTGGAGCAGCTCAAGGAGGAGGCGCCGCGGTACGCCAAGCTGCTGCCCGGGTTGCCCCGGCTGCTCGACACCTACCTGCGCCAGCAGCCGGCCGACCTGCGGCGCGAGGTGCGCGAGCTGCTGGCCGAGCAGAAACGCACGAACCGGCTGCTTCAGGGCCTGATCTACGGTGGCATCGGGTTCGCGCTGGGCCTGCTGGTCATGCAGGTGATCGTGCGTGTGCAGCTGTTCTGAATCGCGCTGACGGCATGCCTGGGCGCCGGGGCGGCGCCTATAATTGAAGGTTTTTGCGAACTCTCACTCCAGAGCCCCATCAGCATGCCGATCTACGCTTACAAATGTGATTCCTGCGGGTTTGCCAAGGATGTGTTGCAAAAGATATCCGACCCCCCGCTGTCCGAGTGTCCCACCTGCCATGCCGGCGCGTTTCGCAAGCAGGTGACCGCGGCCGGGTTCCAGCTCAAGGGCTCGGGCTGGTATGTGACCGATTTCCGTGGCGGAAACAACGCCGCGGCAGCGAAATCGGGCGACGCGTCGTCCGATTCGGCCGGTGGCAAGTCCGGCGCCGGCGCCGAGAGCCCGTCCTCCGGCACGACACCGGCCAAGAGCGAATCGAAGGCCGAGTCCAAGCCCGTCGCCGCGCCGTCGACCGCGAAGGCCACGACCACGACATCCAGCGGCTCGGGGTCGGGCAGCTGAGCGCTGGCCGATCCTGCCACCCGATGCCATTTCGCAAGTACCTCATCACCGGGCTGCTGGTCTGGTTGCCACTGGCCATCACCGTATGGGTGATGTTGTGGCTGGTCGGTCTGCTCGACGGCCTGCTGGGCGGCTTGTTGTCGGGCATCGAGGCCTTGCTGCCGCCTCCGTATCCGCTGCTCGAGCGCCTGCGGGCCGTTCCCGGCCTGGGCGTGATCCTGGTGTTCGGCGCGTTGTTGCTCACCGGTGCGCTGGTGTCCAACGTCGCCGGTCGCTGGTGGGTCCGCCAGTGGGACCGGCTGTTTGCCAACATCCCGGTCATCAAGTCGATCTACAACAGCGTCAAGAAGGTGTCGCACACCTTGTTCTCGAACGACGCCAAGGCGTTTCGCACCGCGATGCTGATCCAGTATCCGCGTGCGGGCGTCTGGACCATCGCCTTCCAGACCGGCGTGCCGCAAGGCGAGGCCGCGCAGCATCTCGGTCCCGATTTCGTCAGTGTCTACGTGCCGACCACCCCCAATCCGACCAGCGGCTTTTTCCTGATGCTGCCGCGTACGGACGTGATCGAGCTGGCGATGAGCGTGGACGAGGCACTGACCTACGTGATTTCCATGGGTTCGGTGGCGCCCGGCATGGCGCCGCAACGGATCGAGATCCCGAACCCCTAGCCCGTGCCGGCCCCGGGCCGGCCATCGAAAGTTCCAACCAATGACAATGCGTACCCACTATTGCGGTCTCGTGACCGAAGCCCTGCTAGGTGAAACCGTCAGCCTGTGTGGCTGGGTGAACCGTCGCCGCGACCATGGCGGCGTGATCTTCGTCGACCTGCGCGACCGCGAGGGTTATGTGCAGGTGGTGTGCGATCCCGATCGCGCCGAGATGTTCGCGCTGGCCGAGGGCTTGCGCAACGAATTTTGCGTGCAGATCCGCGGCGTGGTGCGCGAGCGCCCGAGCGGCACCGTCAACGACAACCTGCGCAGTGGCAAGGTCGAGGTGTTGTGCCATGAGCTGGTGGTGCTGAACCCGTCGGTGACGCCGCCGTTCCAGCTCGACGACGACAACCTGAGCGAGACGACCCGGCTGACGCACCGGGTGCTGGACCTGCGCCGGCCCTACATGCAGCACAACCTGATGCTGCGTTACCGGGTGTCGATGGAGGTGCGCAAGTTCCTCGACGCCCAGGGTTTCATCGACATCGAGACCCCGATGCTGACCAAGTCCACGCCCGAGGGCGCGCGCGACTACCTCGTGCCCAGCCGCGTGCACGACGGTTATTTCTTCGCGCTGCCGCAGTCGCCGCAGCTGTTCAAGCAGTTGCTGATGGTGGCAGGTTACGACCGCTACTACCAGATCACCAAGTGTTTCCGCGACGAGGACCTGCGCGCCGACCGCCAGCCCGAGTTCACGCAGATCGATCTCGAGACCTCGTTCCTGGACGAGCAGGAGATCCGCGACATGACCCAGGCCATGATCAAGTCGGTGTTCAAGAACGTCATGGACGTCGACCTGGGCGAATTCCCGGTCATGGCGTATGCCGACGCGATGCACCGCTTCGGTTCGGACAAGCCCGACCTGCGCGTGAAGATGGAGTTCACCGAACTGACCGAGGTGATGGCCGACGTCGACTTCAAGGTGTTCTCCAGCGCGGCCGCGGCCAAGGGCGGCCGCGTGGTCGGTCTGCGCGTGCCCGGCGGCGCCCGCGACAACACCGGCCTGAGCCGTGGCGACATCGATGCTTATACCGAGTTCGTCAAGATCTACGGCGCCAAGGGGCTGGCCTATATCAAGGTCAACGACGCCGCCGCGGGGCCGGGCGAGGCATCGGCCCGCTGGCCGGGCCTGCAGAGCCCGATCGTCAAGAACCTGCACGACAAGGCGCTGGCCGAGGTCCTGGCCCGTACCGGCGCACAGGACGGCGACCTGATCTTCTTCGGAGCCGACAAGGCCAAGGTCGTCAACGACGCCATCGGCGCGTTGCGGCTGAAGATCGGCCACAGCGAATTCGGCCAGCAGAACGGCCTGTTCGAGGCCGGCTGGCGCCCGTTGTGGGTGGTCGACTTCCCGATGTTCGAGTTCGACGAAGAGGCCCAGCGCTACACCGCCACCCACCACCCGTTCACCGCGCCCAAGGACGGACACGAGGACTGGATGGCCTCGGAGCCCGAGAAATGCATCTCCAAGGGTTACGACATGGTGCTCAACGGCTGGGAGATGGGTGGCGGCTCGGTCCGTATCCACCGCGCCGACGTGCAGCAGAAGGTGTTCGACGCGCTCAAGATCACGCCGGAGGAGGCGCAGCTCAAGTTCGGCTTCCTGCTCGACGCGCTGCAGTACGGTGCGCCGCCGCACGGCGGCCTGGCGTTCGGCCTGGACCGCATCGTCACGCTGATGACCGGCGCCGAGTCGATCCGCGACGTGATCGCCTTTCCCAAGACCCAGCGCGCACAGTGCCTGCTCACCGACGCGCCGTCGGCGGTGGACGAGAAGCAGCTGCGCGAACTGCATATCCGGCTCAGGACACCGCAGGGCGCGTGAGCGCGGGCGGCCCGCCGGGCGGTGACGTCCGCCCCGCGGTCCGCAGCCGGGGTCCTGGTGCAGAATGCGGCAGCAGCCCTTGCCAAATCCGTCCCATGTCCCCGGCCTACAAGATTCCGCAATCCGTGCTGGTGGTGATCCACACCCCGGCGCGCGAGGTGTTGCTGATCCGGCGCGCCGACGTGCCGGACTTCTGGCAGTCGGTCACCGGCAGCAAGGACGATCCCGACGAGGACTATCGCACCACGGCGGCGCGCGAGGTGCTGGAGGAAACCGGCATCGACTGCCGTGCCGGCAGCGCGCTGGCCGACTCGCTGGTCGACTGGCGGCTGGAAAACGTCTACGAGATCTATCCGCGCTGGCGCCATCGGTATGCGCCGGGCGTGAGCCGCAACACCGAACACCTGTTCGGCCTGACGGTGCCCCGCGCAACCCCGGTGCGGCTCGACCCGCGCGAGCACAGCGCCTGGCAGTGGCTGCCCTGGCGCGAAGCCGCACTGGCCTGCTTCTCGCCGTCCAATGCCGAGGCCATCCTGATGTTGCCGCGCTGGGACTGCAACGAGGCCGCGACGCGATGAATCCGGTACGTGTCGCCACCTACAACATCCACAAGGGCGTGCAAGGCGTGGGGCCGCGCCGGCGCCTGGAGATCCACAACCTGGGCCATGCCGTGGAGCAGCTCGATGCCGACATCGTCTGCCTGCAGGAGGTGCGCAAGCTGCACCGGGGCGAGGCGCGCTTTTTCGCCCAGTGGCCCGAACTGCCGCAGGCCGAGTTCCTGGCGCCGCCCGGCTACGAGGCGGTGTACCGCACGAACGCCATCACCCGCCACGGCGAACACGGCAACGCGATGTTGTCGCGGTGGCCGGTGCTGGGGCATCAGCACGAGGACATGTCGGACCACCGCTTCGAGCAACGCGGGCTGCTGCATTCGCAGGTGGACCTGCACGGCCAGTCGGTGCACGTCGTGGTCGTGCACCTGGGCCTGATCCGCGCCAGCCGGCTGCGCCAGATCGCGCAACTGGAACGCTTCATTGCGCGCGAGGTTCCCGCGCGTGCGCCGCTGGTGGTCGCCGGTGACTTCAACGACTGGGGCACGATGGTGCGCCGCGAAATGGCCGGCATGGGCCTGTTCGGCTACGACGGGCCGATGCAGCCGACGTTTCCCTCGCGCATGCCGCTGGCCCAGCTCGACCAGGTCTTTGCGCGCGGCATGAAGCCGATCGGCTTGCAGGTGCCGCGCGGGCGCATCTGGTGGCGCATGTCGGACCATCTGCCGCTGGTGGCGGAGTTTCAGTTGCCCGAGGCGCCGGGCGGCTGACCACGCGATGGCGGCATTGCGGGCGCACCACCACATCACGCTGTTGCAGGGGGGTTCGGAGCTGTTCCCCGCGATGATCCGGGCCATCGACGGCGCGCAGCGCGAAGTGCGCGTGGAAACCTACATCTTCCATGTCGATGCCTCGGGCGAGCGCGTGGCCGCCGCACTCGAACGGGCCGCCGCGCGCGGGGTGCAGGTCTACCTCGCCATGGATGGCGTCGGCACGCCGGCGTTGCCGCCATCGTGGGCGCGCCGGTTCGACGACAGCGGCGTGCAATGGCGCATCTTCATGCCGCTGGGGCGCATGGGGGTGTTCATCCCCAGCCGCTGGCGGCGACTGCACCGCAAGTTGTGCGTCGTCGATGCGGCGGTCGCGTTCTGCGGCGGCATCAACATCCTCGACGATTGCCATGATCCGGTCTACGGTGCGTTGCAGCAGCCGCGGCTGGACTTTGCGGTGCGCATCTCCGGTCCGCTGGTGCAGGACGCGCTCGAAGCCATGCAGCGCTTCTGGTGGCGCACGACCGTGGCCTCCGAGTTGCGTGACCGCGAGTTGCCGGCCGCCTGGCAGGCCTTGCAGGAACGCATGCGCGCCACGCTGGCCGAGCGCCATGCGGCGTCGGGCGGGGGGGCGGGCGCCACGCAGGACCCGCCGCCCCGGCCCGACCTGCCGCC